>JACQZO010000006.1 GCA_016207805.1 Candidatus Abawacabacteria bacterium
AAAGAATTATTCACAGTCGGTGGAACCGACCCTGTTGAGCCGATGTTTGAACGCCACTCCGTTTCGTCGGCTCTCTTTTCTGGCATGATTGCCAGTGAACCACAAAGGGGCGCAAGCGGCCCCTACGCTCCTTCGGAGCTACCCCCAAGCAAAAGGAATTCCAATAGCGGATCGCAGTCAGACATCGGCTGCGTATCTCCCTATTTAGTAGCGGAGGGAGCCACCTCTCTTGAATACCCCAACCTGGCGCCTCCGCTACTTTCTTATTTTGGCTCCATCACAGAAAATTTAACAGGATATTCCGATAGCGAGCTAATAATGGCTGTCTATTGCGAAGCTCCTGAATACAATCGAAAACAGGCAGATAAATATTTAAAATTTTTACAGGAATGTAAAACATTAAAAGGCAATAACTTAAAACACTGGATTAAAGCCTGGAATGCAAATTCCCCTGGATATCAGACAAGCTATAAGTCAGTTTTGAGAGCAAGACAAGCACTTGAAGAAGAAGGAATTGTCGGTTTACTTGGCAATTATGGTAAAAATTACGGCAAAAGTGTCGTCAAGGATAGCTGGTTTGAAGAATTTAAAAAGCTCTATCTCCTTGAAGGTGCACCTAGCCTGCAAAGTAGCTGGGTGATTTTGCTTGGAAAATTAAAACGTTTAGAAGACATAACCCTCAAAGATTTTCCCAAACCTATCAGTTTTTTAAGACGATTAGAACGGGAAATACCGGAGCAGGCAATCTATAAATTCAGATACGGAGAAAAAGCCTGGAATAAAAAATACAATATGTATATCGATCGGGATTACAGCAACGTAAAAGCCTGTCAGTGCTGGGTGTCTGATCATGCGCAGATAGATGTCGCGGTAAAAGGACCAGACGGTAAAATATATTTCCCCTGGGTGACAGCCTGGAGAGATTTTAAAACCAGTAAATGGCTCGGCTGGCTTTTACATTTTGAATCACCCAACAGCGATCATATTTTCCAGAGTTTTTATTATGCTGCATTAGTCTGGGGTTTGCCTGAAGAAATCTACATCGACAACGGTAAAGATTATCGCAGTAAAGATTTTGCCGGTGGAAGGCCAAAAAAAATTAAGGTTGAGATTAACGTTGACCGTGCAGCCTCAATGATAAATCTTATCGGTGTCATCGCACATTTCAGCAATCCTTACGGCGCGCAATCAAAGCCTATTGAACGAGATTTTAACAAAATTAAAGAAATGCTATCAAAACATTGCGTTGGATATAGAGGCGGAAATGTTGTTGAGCGACCAGAAAAGCTTGTTGATGAAATAAAAACCGGTCTGGTAGTGGAATTTGATAAATTCAAGGACCTGTTTGATTATTATATCGCTAATGTGCTGAACCGTATGCCTAGCACCGGTAAAAATTTACAGGGAATGTCTCCTGATCAGCTCTGGGCTGAAGCATATACTGAAAAACGCAAGCCCAGCAAAGATGAACTTAGATTATTCTGTATGAGATGCAGCAATGTAGTATCAATTACCCGAAATGGTATTAGGGATACAAGATTGAAAGTAACTTACTACGAGCCGTGGATGGAAAGATTTAAAGGCACTAAAACAAAAGTTTATTTCAGGCGGGATATTAATGCATATCAGGAATGCTGGGTGTTTGAGGCAAAAACTGACAGGTATATGGGTAAAGGTATTATACAAGGTCTCGTTCCGGCACTGGTAAAAACTGATCTTGATAAAAAACGTCTGGAAAAAGCATCCAAGTTAAAGGCTAATGCTAGAAAATATGTCAACAGTCATATCCCAGAGGGTAAAACTGATCTAAGTGAATTAATATTGGATGCTGAAGCCGGTGCTAAGATGCTTGCCGGAGAGACAAAAGAAGCTAATCCAAAGGTGACGAAAATATCTAAAACTGAAATGGCAGAGGCATTAGAAATTGAAAAGCATAAAAATGATGGCAATAAAGAAAACATCGAGATGCTAAAAGCTATCAATGAGCATCAATTAAAGAAAAAAGCTGAAGAGGTGCCAATTTTTCTAACCAGAAGAGAAGCTGAAGAATACCGAAGACAGCATTCAGCATGAATAGATCCCGGATATCTGAAAGTCTAATCAAAATATCATCAGGACTTTCTAAATTCCGGGATGACAGAGTGAGTTCTGAAAGTCTAATCAAAATATCATCAGGACTTTCTAAATTCCGGGATGACAGAGTGAGTTCTGAAAGTCTAATCAAAATATCATCAGGACAGAGTGAGTAACGAAAGGAGAAATATGAGTGCAACACAGACAAAAGTTTTTGATCAGGTGACACCACAGGACAATCTGATAAAAATAATGGCCGTAAGAGGATTATCACAGGCTGACGTATGTCGGGCTACGGGGCTGAGCAGTGCGACGGTAAGCACCTGGCTGGGCGGGAATTATCAGGCCAAAGATAAAAGAGTACAAGAAAGAATCAACAGTTTTATCCGGAGAGAAAAGGATAAGATGGAAATTTTATCAAAGAAATTACCTTTTTGTGATACTTCCATAGCTGTGGATATTCATGAAGCAATGCGCAACTGCCATATTAATTGCGAAACTGCTGTAATTACTGCGCCATCCGGTATCGGCAAAACTACTGCCATAAAAAAATATTGCCAGGATAACCCGGATTGTATATTGATACAAGTTATGCCGGGCATGACTAAAAAAAGACTGATTAAAAACATACATCAGGCTTTAGGCTTGGATGGAATAGGCTCTGCTGATGATTTAATTGATGATGTTATTAGAATTTTAACCAATTCTGGACGATTGCTTATACTTGATGAAGCAAATGCGCTAAAAGTAGACCTGATTAATCTACTACGCCGGATACAAGACATTAGCGATTATAGCTTTGGGCTTTTAATGGCTGGTTTGCCTGTATTAATTGAATATATCAGAGGTAGGAAACAGGACTTGGCGCAATTAAACAACCGTATTGGTATTTTATTACCATTAGGGCATCTGGATTCAAAAGATGTGGAAATACTGGTAAAATCTGTTATTCCTGATGCATCTGGCGAGGTTTGTACAGCATTTTATGAAGCTACTTACAGCAATACAAGAATATTGTCTAAGTTTATCAGCAGATCTATAGAAGTTGCTGGTCTAAACCACGTACCTATAAGCCCTGCGGTGGTTTCAAAAGTCTATGCTTCAATGAAAAAACTCTACGGCTAGCCTACCTTTTTTATATACAAAAAAGGTAGGACCAAAAAACTATCACATTAATTAAATGGAGATAAAAATCAATGTTCTGGATGTTTTTAGTCGGGCTTTTTAGCACTTTCTACAGTAATGAGCTTCTGGGTTTGCATCATATTGGAGGCCGGTCTTGAAGGCGACGAATGAGCAAAAACAAAAGATCAAAATGCTTCAAAAAAAGCTGGGCATCTCTGATAGCAACTACAGAGGACTTCTCTGGAATGGCTATAAGGTTGAAAGCTCCAAAGATATGAATACTCATCAGGCCAGAGAATTAATCAGAGATATGGAAGAGCAAGCTATCAAAGCTGGTGTCTGGGAAAAGAAAAAAAGCCCCAGAAACAAATTAAAATACAGCGATCATCCAGAAAATGAAGTTCTCGCAAGTCGTAAACAAAAAAGAATGCTCAATGCCATCTGGAATACCTCTGATGCAGTCAGGACAAAAACTGATGAAGCCTTTGAAAGCTTTGTCTGCAGAATCGCTAATGTTGATCACTTCAAATGGCTGCAAAAAAAAGATGTTCAAAAGGTCAAACTAGCCATAGAAAAGTTAAAGTAAAGTCGCTGGAGGGGTGGCTTCTTGGAAGTATAAATAACACGTGTTCTTTGCCCCCTCCGGGGATGATTTAAAAGGAGATAAAATGCACGGACTGAATGATATAGGAACGCATTATTGTGAAATAAGCGGTAAGCTGACTAAAATAAACAGTCTGACTGGCAATCCTATTAGACAATTTGAACCGAAAAAAGAAACAAAAAAGAAACGAAAGCCAATATGCACAAACGTTGGCGTTTGTATAAGTCATTTAGTTTGTGAAAAATGTATTTGGTACCAATAAACCTACTTTTCTTTATAGACAAAGAAAAGTAGGCAAAAGAAACTATCTTATTAATCGAAAGGAGAAGTATAAATGAAGATTACAATAATAACCAAACATTCAGGTTTAACAATACTAGGATCTATAACAAAATCTCAATTATTATCACTTTTTGAAAAGAAATTGGATAATCAGCCCAGGCCAATTCAAACACTAACTTCTGAAATGTTAGAAAAAATTAAATTGTTGCCTACATTTGATGCTGCTTTTACCCGCCAATGCAAAGATGACCTCATTAAAATGCTGGAGAAAATAGGCGTTGGGGCAAATTTCTTTGTTTCTGCAGACTGGGTGGCCATTTCTGCTACAAAAGCAAAATATGTTCAAAATCTGCTGACAAATTTGGAAGCTGGTCAGGATTATGAAGAGGCAAGGCAGCAAGCACTCAATGATTGTGCTGAAATGGGCAGAAAAGAAATACAAGACGAGATAAATTCCACATTTTGTACCAAACAAACAATAAACATCCGTCAGCCCTACCAGCCAACACAACACCCGATGAATGCCAGCGCCAACCTAGAAACAACACCTCTAGAGGTGCTCAATGCTTAGAGTTAAATTTGTTGATCATTCAGAATACCAGAAAAAGCTTTATCTGAATGGAATATTCATTTGTTTTCTGAGTAATGAAGAGATTAAGCGGATTAAGGATGCAGAAAAAGTCGAAACCACAGCTTCTTTTGAAGCAATAGAGGAGAAACAATATGCCTAGAAGAAAAAGTGCCCTTATCTGCTCAAGCTGGGAGGAATGCAACGCATTTTTATACCGCTTAGCAGAAATAAACGTTAAAACCAGCCAGCTTGAAGGCGAAATGACCACTAAAATCAATCAAATAAAAATTGATTACGATAGCCAGGCTAAAGGACTTAAAACTGAAAAAGCTGATATGGAAAAAGCTATCGAAGAATTTTGCGCCAATTGCAAAGATGAATTCACAAAAACCCGCAAAAAAGAAATGAGTTTTGGCGTTGTAGCCTATAGAATTACTCAAAAAGTTACAATTAGATCCATAGAAGCTTGTTTAACTGCTTTGAAATCATTAAATCTGCATAATTGCATAAGAATTAAAGAGGAGCCAAACAAAGATGCTATGGCTCAACTGGATGCTCAGACGCTGGCAAAATGCGGAGCGAGCCTAAAGACTGAAGATAAGTTAAAAATTGAGCCTGATATGGCAAAGATTAAAGTGGACTAAAGAAAGGAAACATTATGGAAGAAAAGGTAAAAGAACTCGAAGCTCGCATTGAACAGCTTGAAGAATGGCGAGAAAGAATACTTCAGGCTTGCGATACATTTGAAGCTCCGGCAGAGAATTAAAGCAGGTTAACTGATTGCAGGGCCCGCAAATCAGCTAACACAACAATAAGGAAAGGAATATGACCGATAAAATAAAAACGCAAGCAAAACGAAAGACGATTAAAAGTCAGTATAAACAATCATCATGCATTATTAAAAATGATAATCCAGTAACATTTAAGGAATATCTGGCAGGATTAGTTGCACAATTAACCTCTCAGGATATGCCAAACGAGGATTTATCTTATATTTTTGAAACCTGCGGTCGAGAAGTCGCAATTTCTCTGATAGAACACTGTGGCGGTTCTCAAATAAGCATACCTAGCAGCGCTTTTAAAGAACTTGAAAAGAGATACATCAGGGAAAGTTATGCTAAAGCGCCAAGCAGGACAACTATATTACGTCTTGTTAAAGAACTAAAAACAACTGATAAACTTATTGCAGAAGTATTAAAATGTCCTGATGAAAATGGATGTACTCAATTGAAACTTCTTGATGCACTGGAATGAATTACTGGAATTATTTTGATTATTGCATCCGCTATTACTGGAAAGCTTATGGCCTGGCCTCAATAGTGCTTGCTTTATTCGATATCGGAATTACCTGGTGTGAAAGTGGAAATAATATAGATGAAGCGAAAAGTGTTAAATGTAAAAGAAATAATAGAACGTGACTATGCCACAGACATAGACATGGCTATTCTTCTTTTTCATCAAATTCAGGAATTAATTGAAGACGACACTCAGGTCACCCTGGATTTTATAGATATTAATGATATCAATGAAAATTTTCTTGAGGAGCTAATAAGTCTGCTTTATGAGAGCTATTCAAGCAATTTTATCAGCACTCATCTGCGTCATAAGAATTGTAATGAATTTCACAAGGAATATATCGCTGATGCTATTAGAGCGATGAAAAAACTTTACAAGCTTGATGAAAGCTATCAGGATCTTTTCCCGTTTATTAACAAACCTGTCGAAACACCGGAAGGTGAGGGCATATTATGGCAGGTGTTTGCTGATAGGATCGGTGTGGTTTGTGACACCGGAGAACGAGACCATAAAGGTAATAAGATTCAAAAAGTATTCTTTTTTGACCCACTTTTCTTTACTACAAAGAAAAGTAGGCAAAAGAAACTATCACATTAATCAAAATGACAATTTTAAGCAGTTAAAAAACACATCTCATTTAGGGTGATAAAACAATAAGTAAACAAAAAAAATAGAAAGGAATGTGAAGAATGATTCAACCAAAAGCTAACCCGGACAGGATAAGAGAGCTAAGCAATAAAATAACTGAATTGCTCATAAAAGAAGATGCAGAATGGAAAGATGCTGTGGGTGCACTCAGTTTTGTTTTATATAAAAGCTTTCCAGAGCACACAGTGGCAAGAAACTTCTTGTTAGATTTATTTGATTCAAAAACATTTTAACAAGGGGCTTCAGCCCCTTGTTGGAGAGAAAAATAAAACCTGAACCTTGACAATTGAATAAGAAATTTTTTGTTGACTTATTTACTAAAATGGGAGTAAGATTTCAAAATGGATGAAAAAAGGAAAAAGACTCACAAGATAACTTTCTGGGTCGAAACTGAATTGCTGGAGGCGTTTACTAGAGCCTGCAAAGAAGAACGTAGAACAAAATCAAATATGCTAAGACTGTTATTGATGGATTACTTAGAAAGGAGGTCAAATAAGGACAAATGAAACACTGAAAGCTTCGGCGGTCACCAAAGCTCTCAATAAAAACAATAATTGTTTCTAATCAAATTTAACCATAAGAGCTTGAAAATATCAAGTTGTGGTGATTTATGGTCATTCCTGAAAATAAATTCAGGACAAGCTCTGAGCGCAGCGAAGGATCTCGTATGATGAGATTCTTTGCCAAGAAGCCTCATGATGACAATTTTAAGGTTCCAAGACAGTGAAAGGAAAAGATTTTATGAATTGTAAATTAGATGAAATAGAAAAACTACGATGTGATGCCAGTATTACATCTGATCAAATCAAGATTATATCTACACTTGGATCAAGATTTATGATCAATTGCTTTGAGGAAAAACAGAATAAACTGGTTGCTGCTGATATAGCCAGGGTATTTGATTTGATCATAGAAAAAGGCACTGAAATAGACAATGTGTTAGACAAAATGGAAGTAGAACTATGGAAAGGTTGCAGTGACACTGACCATAAGCGGACTTCGCCACCGGAATCAGGAAATCAGCAAGCAGAAAAGGAGAACGTGATTGAATGAGCGACTAAAAGAAAAAATAGTACGGGTGTTAAATGAATGGGAGCTTGAACCCGAGGATACCCCCGAAGAATCCATAAAGGAAGCATATAAAAGCGGACGGAAGTATACATACCTGGGCTGGAAGTATAACGAAGACGGCAGTCATACAGTAGCCCGGATGTTTAAAGGAGGCCGTATAATCATAACAAAAGAAATTTCTGGCTTAAATAAAGAAACATTAGCAAGATATTAGATATTAGATAATGAAAGGAAAAGATAATGAATATTAATTTTGAAGATTTAACCTTAGTAGAAAATGGAATTATCCCTGTTTATGCATTGAAACAGGACCCGACATTTAGAATTGTCATTGCAAGGGATGTTCATGCCTATTTGGAAACAGGAACTAGAATTAGTGACTGGTTTAATCGAGGTATCGAAACAAATAAATTAGTAGAGGGTGAAAATTTTGGACTTTTACTCAATTTTGAGAAATACCCCTATAAAAACAATTTACAACTCACGGATAATGAAACCTTTGAAAATATTAAAGATGGCAGACCAAGAAAAGAATACTGGCTCACTGTTGATGCAGCAAAAGTTTTGGTGTCTTCCAGTCATACTGAAAAAGGTTTAGAAGCCAGATGGTACTTTGTTAAAGTTGAAGAAAAGCTTTTAGAAGTCATGAAGAACCCTCGTTTAGCCATGCAAAACCTGAGCAAGATGGAGATATTAGAGATGGCGCTGGAATCTGAAAGGCAACTGGAGGAGGAGAGGGGGAAACTTTTGGAAGCCCACAAGACAATGGAGGAGTTAGAAAAACAAATTGAGACAATGAAAACAAAGGAAGCGGCGGTGAAAGATATGATTTCTTGCCAAAAGGCATCTAAATTACTTGGCCTGGATGACGGTGGCTTTTTGGCTCAGGTAATATTGTGCATTATGGAAGATATTGAAGTTGTAAAACTTCTCAGCAGGTATTATTGTCATACAGGCAGATACCCCGGACCGAGGCCATGTTTTAGCCGTGAAAACTTTGAAAAGCTGGCAGATATATTGCTGTCAAGAGGCGTTATAACAAAGAAGTCAAAAGAAGCAGCTTAAAGGAAGGAGATTATTTTTGAATTAAATAAAAAATAATCTACATATATATGTAATACATTAATAAATATTAGAGCAACTGGATGAAAATTTCATCCAGTTGTTGTTAAGTTCAAAATTTTTTCAAAAAAAAGTTCAGCTTTTGCCGAACTCTACTGTCTAATATTATTATCGACAAAAACAACAAAAAATTTAACTCTCATTTAAAACTATTTTAAACAAGCTTTAAAATAACTTTAATTGCCTGTGATGCAGGTCAATAATTTGTCATTCGTGTTTTTTATGCCAATCATCAAGATAATCAGCAATTAATTCAACAGCACTATCGTATTCTTCCCCCACAGGAGTGATATAACATTTTCTCTTTGCATTTCTCCCTCTTTGATAACATTGATCTAAATAAAAGCCTAACTCTTCCTGCGCACCAGGTGTATTATGAAACTTATTCATCCTATCCTGAAGCTCTTTACAAAACTTTTTATCTCTTCCACTCACAAAAACAGCCATTATAAAACCTCTTGAATTAATTTAATATCTGATTTTTGAATATTTAACGCTGTAATTAACAGCTCTTTGACCGCATCATAAACAACTTTAATGGATTTACCTTTGAATAAAACAATATGAATGGTTCTATCGCCATAACTAGGCTCGACAAATATCGCTCTACCTTTTTTGATCAGTGAAATTATATTATAGTAATCTTTACGGTTTATTTTAAAACCGTAACGCTGCTTTATACGCTTTTTAAAATGACTTTTGTAATTCATTTCAGCTTTTTAAATAATTCTTAATAGCGTTCGTTATGTCTCTTTCGTCTGATTCTTGAAGTTTTAAAAATGGTCTGGCAGGGATTACAGCTTTCTTCAGCCTTATAAACTGCGTTTTGCCTTTTTTGTCTTTTCCAGAAGGCACATAAAGAAATTTACCTTTTTTAGGTTTGATTTCCCCGCCGAATTGGTGAATAGGGCCGTAAGGTATATTTGTGCCGGCAACAGCAAAATCCTTGCCTGCTTTATGGGTGATGCTGGCTTTAAGGCGTCCTTCCTGCTGGAGGATGGCATTCGGGTTAAAGCCTTTGTTTTCTTTTAAATTTCTTGTCATTGGTGATAGTTTAGGCCATTCAGGATTGCCTCCAACCCTTATGTTTTGCAGCACGGCATCTTTCATAATCTCGGATATATCGATCATCAAAGGTTCTAAATTATCAGTTTTAGACTGAAGTTCCTGCAAGGCTTTAGTTATTTGATCATTTTTAACTTCTATTTCGATAAGATCTCTGGGCATAAAATACCTCTTTTAGCAGTTTAAATTTTTAAGTAAATTTGCTATTCTATAATTAGTAAGTGATTGACAATTGGAAAACCGCTCTGGCCAATTGGATATCTCGAAAGGGATTTCCTATGAGGGGAAGGGGCGTCCCTCCAGTCACTTACTTTTTTGTTGCTACAATTTACCCCAGATAAGATCATATTCTTTACCTTTCAAATGATGATTGTAGACCATTCCCATTGATTTAATAAGATTTATTTTATCCTTAAAGCCTTTTACCTGCCTGTTTATATGAACTACATATTTTGTATCTTTAATTGGGCCTTTGGCTACAAACAAAATGTTATTGGTTTTAGGCTCATATAAAATGGCATCAGGGTTAGACAAAATAGAAGGCAATTCTTTTACGTCATCAATGCCGGGTTTCTTTGGCAAGCCTTCTGCATCCGGTTCCACATCTCTTACACCATGCCAGAAACGATTGTCATTAATGACTATGGCAGGTGTTTGCGGGACTATATTTTTGGACTCAAGATTTTTTAAGGTTTTAAAATTCATATAACCGGCGATTGTAGCGGAACCTTTCGCTTTATAGGTTTCTTCAGAGACTTTTTCCACCCAATTTGAGAAGGCTTTTTTATGCCAGGGATTATTGACCATATCTTTAAGATAGCTTTCCTGCAAGACTTCCGGCACATTCTTTAATTTGCCGGAGGCCCATAAATCCGTTTGATAGCTGACTTTACCAGGGTTATAATTCCATCCCGGATCATTCCAGACAACAGGGAAATTGCCGGTTTTTTTGTCATAAATTTTAATACCGCTTGAGATGGTTGTCTCATCAGAATTTTTGGATTTTGGCACAGCTTTATAAAGCATTCTGCCTTCTGAAGATTCAACGGAAAGGTTTCTATTATCAATATTGCTTTGAGACAATGCACGGACCGAGCATCTGCACTTGAACCCGTTTGGAGGATAATGAGTATCCCAGAACGGATCATCATATCGAAATATCTTGTCGTCCAGAGCAGCATGAGACGGCCTTGTGTGACTATCGTTGATTGCATCATACATCCAGAATGGTCTGTTCTCCACATTGACTATCATTTCTCTATAGCGTCCAACCATATACGCTGTTTGCATATTGGTCTGATAAATGGTTTTTAAACGCCAGGGAGAGCCAAGCTGAACCTCTTTTTCTTCTCCGGTTTCTTTATCTTTTATGGTTTGTTTTCCCCACCAGCCTTTGGCTTTGAGTTTTGGCTTAAGTTCTTTCTGAAATTGCTGAAAAGTCTTGCCTTCATCAATAGAAGCTTGTAGCGCTCCTCTAATATCTTCGAGAATGTCCATCCTCATTGCCCTGGTGACGGTAAAAATCTTTGTATTATTTTCCTGCCAGATGTCTTCCCAATTTGAAGACAAAACATTCTCTTTGCCTGCAAGATAGTTTGAAACCTTCTCTGGTGGGAGATTTAGAGCGAAGTTTAAATTTGCTATCGTTGCAGACATTATGATTCCTTCTCTTCAATTATTTGTGGTATTGTGATGTTTTCCGGCGGGCCAAAGGCTCTAACCAGAGCAATGACTGCGTGTTTCATCTGGCATTTATGATAATCGACAAAGAATTGATCATAAAAACACCCTGAGCATCTGCAGCTTCTTTTGTAACATTGAATAGTTCCCTCCGTCCATCTAATAGGGGTGTACGCCTGATACCGGCTAAACCTAAAAACTGATAACTCAGGCTTCAGCAATGTCCAGGCCTCCGAGAATATCGGCAATATAAGTGCGTTTTGCCAGCATATCCTCAAAATCACTGCTGTTCATCTCAGAGTACAAAGTAGCCAGCTTTTCGATGGCTTCTTCATGGCTGGAAGCACTGAAAATCATATCAAATACCGGTTTTAAAAATTGCTCAGAGTGCTTTTGAAGCTCTTCATCGGTAATTGTGTCGGTAAATTCGTCAAGAATATCCTGGCTGCTTTTTGCTTCTTTAGGAGTTTGTTTCGAGAATGCAGGTTGTTGTATCTTTGTTTTCGGTATTTCATTGGCTCCCCTTTGTGGCTGACGTCCCAAAGGATCATTATCTTCAGTCGAAATGTTGTCAGAAGCTAAAGAAAATTCATCCTCCTGTAAGTTATATTTGCGCTGGTAATATTTTTTAGTGAATTTAAGGCCAGTTTCGGTGAGGGTTTTATCTCTTTCGGCCAGTTCTTTGTTGACTTGCTCTTCTTCAAACATCTTAAATTCAGGATAATCTTTTTCATTGCTGTTGAATTCACAAATCCATCTAATAAGCTGATTTAATGCCGCTTCGACCATCTGTTTGTCAGCGTCTTTAATATCAGCTCTGACTTCAGCATGTACTTTTCCTAAAGCATAGCTGCCTTTGCCGTCACTTTGTGTTGTCAAAGTTTGGCCTAAAAGTAATTTTGAAAGACCGTTCTCACAAAGTAGTATTATTTTTTCAAATAGATCAGCAGATACACCTTTGCCGGCAGATTCAAGAATGGTTACATCCGATCCTTCAGGCACTACAGCCACACCATCCTGAACTAATGTAACAAGAGCGTCACGTAATTCTTCTTTATCCTTTTTATCGATACCTCTTGGCACTTTGCCAAATAGCCAGGGTATTGCAAATTTTTCGGTTAAAAGCATCCAGAACTTAAAAGCGTTCTTCTTGAAATAAACCTTCCAGTAACATTTACTCAGAAGCCTATCACCATAGGGGTTATCATCATTGGCATTATGCTGGGTAAGCAAAACCTTTTTATCAGGCAATAATTCACCTTCAAAACTGTTTGTTTTGGATTTAAAACGAAGCCGATCTTCAGGATCAAAGTGAAAATTATCGTTTTCACGGCCTTTTACATCTTTAGGAACTATTTTGCCATCTTTAGATTCCCAGAGGATTTCAGAGACGTGGAAGCCATAAAGCGGTGTATTGAGAATCTCGCTAATAATGCGATTCATATTGAGGCTTTTAAAAATGTCTTCAATAAATTTTGTTAGCTGTTCACTTGCATTGCCTCGTTCGATTCTCCATTCAAGTTTTTTAACAGCGGACTGTCTTGATAAAACACAGCAGCTCACCTGATCATCTGCCATAACTTCTTTGTAAATATCAATTGTCAGTCCGGCTTTCTTGAGGACGATGTCAGGATCAGGCAAAATGCTTAATAAACTTGCAAAGCTGGTTGAGTTCAATCTGGAGGTTAATTCTTTATATAATTTGTTGTCTACCATAATTTGTTGTATACCTTTCAAAAACCACGTTTAAATTGTGTTTAACTCTGTTTAAATTTGATATGAAATAGCAGATCAGGTAGATTGATATCAGATTGTAATTTTGTTTGATTAAAAGCCGTCTAGAGCCCTCATCATTTTTCTTGGATTTGCTGAAAAGATACATTCGATAAGTGGTGCCTGATCGTTGTCGCAGGCATGCAAGGCGAGTGCTAAAGCCCAAAATCTATCAGCATGACTGCCATTAGAGCGACCTGCATCATATCTTGAATTGCCGGCAGAGGTAGAAAGTTTTCTTATAGAGTGTAAATCTCTTCTTATTTCTTCAGATTGCGGTATCAGAACCAAGCGATCTTCAAAGTGTATTTTGACATTGACTGCCAATTCTTCTTTGATCGGGTTGGTAAACTTGACCTTTTCAACTTTGTATCTGCCATGTCTTTCCTGCAACGTTTCTGCCGGCATATCACCGATGCCTGAAGCGTCAACACACACTCTTCTGGCTTTTGTTTCATCAATTAAATCTGAAATAATATCAAGCTGTTCTGAATAAGCGGTTTTTTTAAGCTCCAGCACATAGCGAGTGATTTTTTGTGTCGCTGTTTTTTCCACTATCCAGACGACGGTCAGGTCTTTTTCTCTACCGATATCAATGCCCATAAAATAAGCAGATTCAGGGAATGTAAAATATAAAATACTATCATCTTCACAGGCTTTGATTAGATCATAAGTTAAGAAAGCTGTTGATTCATCAACCGGAATGCAACAATATTCTTGCTGCCATACTAAATCATCGCCGGTTGCTGCTTTTTCTTCTGCCAGCCATTGATCTTTTTCTTCTCTGGTGGTAGTCCGGCCATAAATTTTATCTAAATATCCCTGATCAACGGCTTTATAAATATCTACATAATGAACAGACCAGGGTATTTTCCCTTTCTTGGCTTGATCTAAAAACTCAAAATACCTGCAATTTTTACCATTGTGGGTGCTAATAACCCTTAAGGGGAATAAACCTTTCATAGAAGTAATGCTTGGCTTGGCTGCCTTATAAAGTTCATTGGCTTTATCGTGGAATGCAAACTCATCCAAAACCACTTTACCGCCTTTGGAGCGAAACGCCTTCGGGTTACTTGATAATGCTACAATTTTAGTTCCATTTTTAAACTTCAGGGTTGTGACGGTTTCTTTTTCAATTATTTCTTGCCCGAGTGGCTCGGCAGCCATATTGAGAACTTTTGCCCAGTTCTGACAATATTCCATATACTCTTTGGCGGCTGATTCATCGGATGATGAAAACCAGACAGCAGGGACTCTTTTTTTGAGACAATCTTCAACGTCTTCCCAGCTTTGGGCAAAAGTCATACCTGTACGGCGTGATTTTTCGATGATCTTAAAGCGGGATCTATCATTAATCCAGTCACGCTGGTAAGGTAGAAAAAGCCCATTACTCATAGATTAAGTGTACCTTTACGCATAAGATCAACAAGATAATCTTCACTGTATTCCGGTTTTTCTTCAGGTTTTACGGCCTGTTTTATGCTGTCTTCATAGGTTTTAACTTTAGGCAGCATTGCTCTTAGTTGTCCTAAAAATCGTATCCTCGATTGACTCGGTTCAATACCAGCTTCAATATCGCCATCAATGCTTGTGATTAGTTTTCTAATAATACGGTGAATATCTTCATGGAGTGAATATTGCTCTTTTAAAAATCCCTGCCTTTTTTCTGCCCAGTTGCCTTCTTTTGCCCAGTCTCTAAGCGATCTGTCTGAAACAGGTACAACCTGGGCTATCTCAACAAAAGTATATCCCAGTGTTACGTATAGTCTTTGCGCTTCAAAAAGATAATCTGACTTTTTGGCCATAATTAACAGTCCTCGCCGTCTCCAAGCTCTTCTGTGATTTGATCAATTTGCTCCTGATTTTCTCGCATAGCTTTAATAGTTTTATCAAGCTGTTTGGCCGATTCAAGAATATCTTCTGTTTTCATTTTTATTAACTTTTGTTGATAAGGGTTGGTCAATGACCGAATGAGAATGATGCTGCCTTCACTAACAACCTCAAGAGATTTGTTTTTATTGATTAATTCCTGCCTTTTCGCTTTCATTAAATGCAGTTCGTTCTTTAAGCTCACATTTACCTCCTTTACATTGAATCTATTTTTACTTCAAGCCGGGATAAAGTTTGTATCTGAATCCTTTGCAATTCGAGTATTTCCTTGAGTTGATCGTAATTGTTTTGGTGAATAGTTTTTTGTAAGTCAAACATTTTATCGTATTGTTTAACAACCGTTTCTATTTGACGCTCGCTTTGTGCGGTAAGATTCTTTTGGTTTTCCTGAATCATATTTGCAATAATTTCAGTTTGTTTGTTTGAAGCCCTCTGGGTAATCAACCAGGTAATAAATTGTATGGCGCAGACAAATCCAACAAATCCAAAGAGCTTTGCAGCTTCTGTCAAAAGGCTCATTTCAGTCATTTAAAATCTCCAAAAATGTCTAAACTTTTCACAGTTTAGATTTATTAAATTGAGTTTTCAAAACTTAGCTCTAATAACTAAATTAATTAGATCCCAAATAAATTAGTTATTCAGGTAAAGATTGGAAATTAGTTTTTTGAAGCCTTATATTCAGGTTAACGCACAGTGCAATTTTATGCAAGTTCGCTTTTAGAAAGAGGAAATTAAAATGCAAAAAGCTAAAAGTCTTTTAAAATCTAAAACATTCTGGTTTAACCTTTTAGCTGCCGGCACTTCAATTGCTTTACAGGCTAGTGGAACTCAAATTGATCCACAAGTTCAGGCAGGTGTTTTAGCTGCTGGCAACGTACTTTTAAGGTTGATAACAAATAAACCAATTAGTTTTGGTGGATAGGAGGATTTTAGAAAAAATGACTAAAGGGATTCAAGGCTGGATTAGTTTGTTTAAAACGGGTACGCATACCAGTTCAAACGGCGTAACTAAAATTTATAACGATAAGGATCTGGAATCTATCGAACAAAAATATAATTCTAATCGAGATAAACATGAAGCCCCTGTCGTCATTGGCCATCCAGAAGAAAATGCCCCCGCCTGGGGCTGGCTGGAAGCAGTCAAAAAAGAAGGGGCTGTCCTTAAAGGCAAATTAAAACAGGTTGCTCCTGAGTTCGCTCAGGCAGTGATAGAGGGTAGATTTAAAAAGCGTTCAGTTAAAATGTCACCCAAGTACGGTATTGAGCACGTAGGTTTTCTTGGTGCAGCATTGCCTGCTGTAGAAGGCCTTCAGGATATAGAATTTAAAAGCAATCAGGACGATAATGACATTTTTGAATTTGATTCGTCTGATGAAACGTTTGAATTTAGTTCATATAAAGGAGATTCATCTATGATCATAGATGCTGAAAAATTGAAAAAGCTTCAAGAAGAAAATGAGGCTATGAAAAAGAAGATCCAGGTTCTTGAAGTAGAAAACAAAACATCTGAAGATCAGCAATTTTCTAAAAAACTGGATGATCTTGAAAAAGAAAACGCCGAACTCAAGCAAAAAGCAGCAAAAATGGAGCAAGAATCAAAACGTAAGGGTTGCGAAGAATTTTGCGCTTCAATCCCGGAGCAAATAACACCCAAAAACAAAGATAAAGTTGTTGATTTTCTGATGGCTTTTGATAATGCAGGTGACTATGAATTTAGCCAGGGTGGTAAAAAATCTTTGGCTGAAGAATTTAAAACCTTTTTGAAAGAGCAGCCCAAAGCGGTTGATTTCAATGAGTATACTAACAAAGGTAAAGCTGCTGGCAAAGTTGAGCCTAAAGAGTATTCTTTTAGTGCTCCTGTTGATCCTGATGCGGCTACTCTGGATGCTAAAGTTACGGCTTATTCTAAACAACATAATGTTGATTATGAAAAAGCACTGGATATCATTTTAGACAATTAATAAAGCATTCTAACAAAGAATGAGATTCTTTCAACCTGTCAAATAAGTTATTACTACTAATAATAAAGGTTTAAAATATGGTATTAAAGTCTAAAAGGGTTGTAAACCCTGTACTTACAAAACTATCCCAGGGCTATTCCAACGCAGCATACGTTGGCAAATACCTTTTCCCTGAGACGGAAGTGGAAAAAGAAGGGCTTCAAATTCCACAATTTGGAGCGGACCACTTTAAGCTCTGGCAAACCAAAAGAGCGCCAAGAGCTAAATCAAACCGTGGCGAAATCAGCGATCCTTCAATGGTCGATGTCGTTCTTCAAGAACACGATTTTGAGCTTCCTATTGATACCAGAGAAAAAGATGAAAGTATGTTCCCTGAAGAACGCAAAAAAGCTAAGGCCACACAGGATGTTTTAGAGCTTGGTAAAGAATATGCTCAGGCTTCACTTGCTCAGAATCCTGACAATTATCCGAGTGGACACAAAGTAACACTTACCAGCACTGATAAGTGGTCTAATCATGTTGAGGATAGTAATTTAAGCGATCCGCTCAGTGATGTTGAAACAGGCAAGGAAGTCATCAGAGGTAAAATTGGCCGCAGACCAAATGTTGCTATTATGGGCGCTTCTTGCTATGCAGACCTAAAATTTCATCCTGGTTTATTGAAAAAGCTTGAAACTACTCGTAAAGGTATTATTACGATAGATGACCTGAAAGAATTATTTGGCATACCCAATATTTACATCGGCGAAGCTGTTTACGCTAATGATGCCGGAGTGCTTGGTAATGACGTCTGGGGAGAGTCCTTCCAGATGGCTTGTGTGCCACAACAGGAACCATCAGAAAGAGATGCTGAAGAGCCTTGTTTTGGACGGACACTTAAGAAAAAAGGGTATCCTGAAACTGATTCTTACGTTGAAAATGGCGGAAAAGTTCAATTAGTCAGAAATACTGATATCTATAAAGTAGCTATGACAGGTGCTGTGGCTGGCTATATTATTTCTGATACTCACTAATTCAAAATAGTTGAAACCCCAGGTTGGAATTTACAAGCTGGCCTGATCGTAGAAAGGTTAAGAATATGCCTAGATATTTAGTTGTTAATATGGGCATTAAATATAAGAAAAAGCTTTATCAGCACGGTGAAGCAATAACCATGAGCGAAGAAGAAGCTAATTCTCCGACGCTAAAGAAATATTTAATGCTTATTCCCGAAGAAAACCCGAAAATAGAACAGGAAGTCAAAACTCCTGTAAAAATAGAAGCACCTGATACGCCAGAAAATACCGGTAATTTATCCGAAGATCCGGCTTACTGGTCAATTGGAACTCTAAAAAAATGCGCTGAAGAAAACAATATTGATCTTACTGGCTGTAAAGGCAAAGAAGCAATAGTTGAACGTGTAAAAACTGAACTTTTTAAGCAGGCCGAGCTGATAGAAAATCCTGAAGAAGTTATTCCCGAAGTGGGTGATTTGGAAGGGACTGATGGCCAACCAGGCGAAAATAATAATCCGGAAGGAGTAGAATAATGGTATCTCAAACAGCTATACCACTTGGAGCAGCATCTTTAACCGCATTGATGGCAATTCCGGCTCACAGGTTTGTCGGCTTTACCGGTAATCTTTGTGTCGCTAATGCAAAAGCTGCAGGTGTATCACAATATGGTGCAGAAATTGGTGACGATTTTGCCGTTGATTTTGCAGGACTTGTCCTGGTTGAAGCCGCCGAAGCAATTAATGCAGGTGTAGAAGTTGTCGCAAGCGGAACTGGCGCTAATGCCGGTAAGGCCGCAGCGGCATCAAGCTTGGCAGCAAGCATTTCACTTTCTTTAGGTGCAATAACCTCAGAGCAGGCAACGACCACAGCAATTCAGGCACAATCAACAGTTTCAATAACTTCATCAGTAGAGTCAGGTTCAACTCCTGTAACAAGTACAGGCGCTAACGGCTCAGGTATTGTCACCTCAACGGGCACTATTACAGACGGTGCAATTACTGTCACAAATGGTGCAATAACGATTTCTCAGGCAACCTCAAGCGCTACGGCTGCATTGAGCGGTGGAGCGCTACCACAAAAAATTAACGGTACTGCCTGGTCTTCAACAAGCGAAGCCGGTCAATTGCTTTTAGTTAAATTGGCAGCATAAATCAAAGAAATCAAAGAAAAACTGTGAGGCACGATAGTGGGGAGGATTTCCCTGAAACCCTCCCCACTATTTGAAAATAAAGGATCAACCTAGTGTATTGCACAATTAACGACATAATCAACGTAATTCCTGAATGCGAGCTTATTCAATTAAGTAATGATGATGAGCTGGCAACGGCTGTTAATGAAGATGTCGTTAATAATGCAATAGAAGATGCAATGAGCACAATTAATGGTTATTTAATGGCTCGCTACACTTTGCCTTTAACTGAAGTACCCAGGCTATTAAGACGTTATGCTGTAGAGCTGGCAGTAATTAATATACACGCCAGGCGGTTTACACAAAATATGCCTGAGTCTATCACAGAACGTGAAAAGTTCGTTATTGCTGAGCTTGGCAAAATTCAAAAAGGTGTTGTGACCTTAAATATTGAAACGTTAAACGATAGCGTCAAAGTGCCTGATGCTTCCAGTGTCGCTATCAACAAAACCGAAGCTGATAGAGTCTTTACAAAAGAACTTTTAGACAGGTTTTAGGACTAATTATGGCTGTAGATTTAACTCAAATAAAGAATAAAATAACGGATGTCATCAATTCAATTGTCAGACAACTTCAATTAGAATTCCCTGGCTTTTATATTGATGATTATGTTAAAAGCCCTAAAGACTTTTATTTAAAACATCCTAAAGGTGCTTTACTCGTTGCTTTCAAAGGCTCTACTTATTCGGCAAATCAATCAACAGATTTAATTGTCCAGGAGAGAACTTTCAATTTTGAAATAATCTTATCAATGAAGCATTTGCAGACAGATGCAAATATTCAAGATCAGCTTGATGCTGTTAGATTAGCCTTGACCGGCTTTCAACCTAAAGACATTGAAGGAAATCTAATTACTATAAATAAAATGATACCATCCAGCGACAGATTCATTGAAGAGGAAAATGGCACCTGGATTTATGGCATCAGCTTTAGCGTTAAAGCTTCTAATATAGAAATTGACCGCACTGATTATGATTCATTAGTGCTATTAAATCAGGTCACTGCTAAAAGTGACGATTACCCGGATTTAGTGATTACAAAACCCCAGGAGGAATAATATAATGCCAGCTAGTTATTTACACGGCGTTGAAACCATAGAATCAATAGTAGGCGGGCGATCAATTAATATCGTTAAATCTGCCGTTATTGGTATTGTGGGTACGGCTCCGCTCTATACCGTTGAATCTGCTAATCAATCAACAAATGCAATGAAATTATTGCTTAACGATAGAGATGCAGCTAAATATGGTGGGAAACGTAAAACCGGCTGGACTTTACCGGCTGCACTTCAATCTATTTATGCTCAAGGCTCCTGTCAGGTCATAATGATCAACGTTTTTGATCCTACAACACACAAAACAGCAATTCTGGCAGAATCAAAAACCTTTGCCAATAATATAATTACACTCGCTCATGAAGGTGTTAGCTCAGTTGTTGTGAAAAGTGGTGAAACAACTTATGTCGTCAATGACGATTATACGGTAGATGCTGAAAATGGAATTATTACCAGAGTATCTACTGGTGACATTGGTGCTACTGCAACCGTCACGGTGGATTATTCATATCAAGACCCAACAAAAGTTGATGCTGCCGATATTATCGGAACCGTTGATGAAAATGGGAACAGAACTGGTCTCAAGTTATTCCAGGAAGCTTATTCAAAATTTGGATTTAAACCTAAAATTCTTGTCACCCCAGGCTTTGAAGCCACCGAAGTTAGAACAGAATTAGAAACTTTAGCTGGAAAACTCAGGGCTATTTGTGCTGTTACCGCACCGATTGGCACGACCGTTCAGGGTGCAATTGAAGGCCGTGGCGCTGATGGCGATATTAATTTCTATACCAGTTCAAAACGTTGCAAGTTATTATTCCCGCACCTAAAAGCTTATGATTCTGTGAGCAATGCATATATCAATGAGAGTTATTCAGCATACTGGGCTGGCTGTATGGCCAGGCAGGACATTGAAAAAGGCTACTGGTGGTCAGAATCTAACAGGCAAATTCAAGGAATAGTAGGCGTTGAGCTTGATCTTACTGCTGAAATCAATGACCCTGACAGTGAAGTGAATGCTCTTAACGAAGCCGGAATTATGACAGTGTTCAATAGTTTTGGTACTGGATTCCGCACCTGGGGTAACAGGTCTGCTTCATTCCCGAGTTATACGGCTATTGATAACTTTACTTCTGTTCGCAGGACCGCTGACGTTATTGAGGAAAGTATTGAATATTATTCACTGCAACACATGGATGCACCTATCAACGATGCTCTCATTGATGATATTCTTCAAAGCGTTAATGGCTTTCTGAAAACGCAAATACAAAGAGGTTCTTTAATTGGAGGCAGCGCCTGGTATGACCCAGCAAATAATGATAAAACAGAGCTTGCCAATGGTCACCTGACGATTAACTATAAATTCCTGCCACCACCACCATTAGAGCGCCTGACATACGAAGCTGCAATAGATATTAACCTTTTCAGGCAATTACAAGCAGCATAAGACCTTTAAACGAAAGGATTTCTAACAATGTCTAATATTAGAATTAATAGTCTAAATAACGCTAACATATACCTGAACGGTAATAATATGATGGGCAGGGCCTCTGAAGTTACCCTGCCAGAGATAAAACAAAAGATGAAAGAGCTTGAAGCATTAGGCTTATATGGTTCAATGGAATTTCCTGTCGGACTGGAGAAGCTTGAATCAAAAATTAAGTGGAACAGCTATTATTCTGAAGTAATGGCCAATGCTGGCAACCCTCTGGCCTCTCATAGAATTCAAGTCAGATCTTCATTAGAAGAACGCACCAGCAATGGAATGATGGCTCAAAGACCTGTCGTTTGTGAAATGAGCGGCACGTTTTCAAACTTACCGCTTGGTTCTTTCAAAAAAGGTGATCCAATAGATCAGGATACAACGATCGCTATCAGTGCTATTAAGCTTAGTATAGACGGCGCTGTCATCTTAGATATTGACATTCCTGCTAATGTTTACAAGGTTAATGGTGTCGACATCCTGGCTAAATTTAAGCAAAACTTAGGACTCGGTCAGGGCGTAAGTCGTGGAGATATACCGGTCTCAAGCGATCTAGGGGATGCCGGCTTAATTATAATGTAATTATAAATTCCTGAATTATCAGGCGAGAAGGAGAAAAAGATGAAAATTAATATCGTTGAAAATACTAAATCAATGAAATTTGAAAATGTCGAAATTAGAAAACCAATGGTAGATGACGTTACCAAAGCAGAACGAATAAGTGGTCAGATTGAAGGTATGGAATTTATGGCCGCTTTAATTTCATTGACAGGAAAGTTTGACGGCAAAGAATTAGTACCTGAAGATGTTGCAATGATGGAGGCTTCCGATTTTTTAGAATTAGCCATAGTAGTTGGCAAAATGCTCAAGGGGTTGCCGACGGTGTCATCTATCTCACAAGAGTTGCCCGATTCAGCATTGAATCAGTAAAAAGGATGGAACTAGAGGAATTCTTTTACTGGATAGATAATACCTCTAAGTATATCAAGCGCGAAAATGAGGCAAGAAATGTCTGAAGACCTTGAACTTAAGTTAATATTAAAAGCAATTAACGAGACGACCAGACCTGTGAAGGAGGTCGTTGCCTCTATTAATGGATTAAGTGACACAGTTAAAAAATTTAGCCAGGCAATTGATAAAGCTAATTTTTCCAGAAAATTTCAAACAGAAAGTCAAAAATCTATCAGCGCACTTGAAAGGCTTAAAAAAGTTCTGAATCAGGTACAAAGTGCTGGGCAAAAAATGACTTTTGCCGGCGGTGGAATGATGGCTGGTGGTATCGGTGCCGGATATGCTTTAGGCATGGGTGATGCCATCAGAGATTCATTTATTATTGAACACACTCTGGCAACAATTAAAAATACTGCTAATTTATCTACTAAAGAAGTAAAACAGTTAAACGCTGAATTAGCCACATTGGCATTAATTACCAACCAGACAAAGCCGGAATTACTAGAATCTATTAGTTATTACACTCAAACTGGTATAACGGGACTTGAAAAACTTAAAGAAATGGCTACGCTATCAGGTAAAATAGCAACGGCTGAAAATAGTGCTATTCTGGACGTTAGTAAGACAACATTTGCAGCCACTGAAACACTGCATATACCTCTGGATCAATTACGATCCTCAATGGAAGGCGTAATTCAGGCTTCAAAAGAAGGAAATTTTGAATTTAAGGATATGGCAGGTTATTTCCCCTCTCTAGCTGCTAGTGCCTATGCTATAGGAATGAAAGGAAAAGATGCCTTCATTTCTCTAGCTGCTGCCGGGGAAGTAAGCAGAATGGCAGCCGGCACTTCCAGTGAAGCGGCTATTAACTTAGAAAATTTATTAATAAAGATGAAGCCCATTGGTGAAACACTTAGTAAGTTAAACAAACTTGAAAAAAACGGGCAAAAAGGACTTCTAAAACAGTGGCAGCAAGCAATGAAAGCCAAAGACCCTCTACTGGAAATTGCAAAAATTTTAGTTCAACTTAAAAAATCAGGAGTAGATGTTGGAGATATTTTTGCAGATACGCAGGCGCAAATGGCTGCTAATGCAATGGTTCAACATCTAAAAAAATATCAAGAGATCAAAAAGAAAGGTTTGTCAGCCAGTGGTGTTATTGATAAAGATTTCGGCGTAATGATGGATACTACACTTGAACAGTGGAAAGAATTAAAGACAACTATATCCAGTATTACTCAAACAGCTATTGGTCCGTGGCTTGAAGATATCAACAAAAACCTAAAAGCATTAAATGAAAATCCCCTGTTGGTAAAGGGGATATTCGCTGCAATTGTAAGTACAATTGGTATTGGTGCATTTATTGCAGGAACGGGTGTAATTATTAGCGGAATAGGGAGTGTCGGTACAGCGTTCACAGCAGTAAGTGCTGTAATCACAACGGTAGGTGCTGCTATAGGAGCGTCAAGTATTTGGGCGGGTTTGAGTACAATTTCTGTTATGCTAGGGGGTCTGTCTGGAATAGCTGCAATAATAAGCGGGCCTGTAGTGATCGGTATCGGTGCAATTATAGCTGTTTTAGGGGTGTTAGTCTACAAATATTGGCCAGCAATAGCATCATTTTTCAGAGGTTTTGGGGAAGGATTTATGGAAGCGATAGCACCCGCACTACCAGGATTACAAACATTGGGTAGTTTTTTGACCTCAATTATAAAAATGACTGGAATATTGATTGGTAAAATTTTCGGACTTGGCGCTCAAACAAACGACGGGTCAACAGAGATGAGATCTTTCGGCAAGGCAGTAGGTGGCGTCGTCGGTTTTGTTGTCAATCTAGTCGCTAAGATAGTGGAATTATATAATGCAATATTTCAAGTGAAAGAAGCAGTTGATGCAGCAAGCGCAGCTTTTAAAGCATGGGATCAGGAAGGCGCTGCAAAAGAAAGAGCGAGCAAAAGCGATGCTGCAACATTAGCAATACTAAAGAAAAAAGGCTACACCGCTATTCATGATAAAGAAGGTAGCATTGTTGGATCTAAAAAAAATAAAACCTCAAAAATACCAGGCCACGCCAGAGGTATTAAGAATTCTCCTGGTGGATTTGCACTTGTAGGCGAAAGTGGCCCAGAGCTTGTAAATTTACCCAAAGGCTCTGATGTTATACCGAATAGACAATCTCAGCAACTTATGAGTGGTTCTGGAGGAGTATTGTTAAACTACAATCCTACAATAAATTTGTCCGGCAACTCTCAAATTACTGAACAGCAGATTATGAATTTATTGTATAAGCATTCTAATCAATTCTTAAGGCTATTACAAAAAACTCAACAAAGACAGGCGAGGTTAGTTTACTAATGTTTGCAAAGCTTGGCGAAATAATATTTAAATTAATGACCGGCCCTGAAAGTCTTTCAATAGATAAAACTTATAATTATGCTGAACACGCTGTCATCGAAGGCAAGCCAAAACTTCAATACACCGGTGAAAGTCTTGAAGCAATTACCTTTTCTATTAACCTTCATTCAATCTTTTGCAACCCAGATACAGAGTTTGAATACCTTAAAACTGAAGCTGAAAAATATGAACCTCTGTCATTTGTTTTTGCTAACGGTAAAAATCTCGGCAAATTTGTTATCGAAAGCGTTAAAAAAGGACTTGATAAAACTGATGGAGAAGGTAATACCATCTCTATTAATGCTGAAATAAGCTTAAAGGAATGGGTAGAAACTGAAGAAATTAAATTCGCCAGGGAAAAAACGATAAAAATTAGTAAGGCTAAAAAAAGAGCTAAAACAAGCAGCGCTAAAAAGAAAGGACGCTCAAAATCATCAAAGCAAAAATTTACACCAACAGTTAATGTTGTTAATGGCCCTAAAGGTCCATTATTAAAACAAATTACCCGTCAGCCGGAGTGACCTCCGGTGGACTACAAAAGGGACTTTGTCCCTTACGCTCTTCGAGCTATCCCTAGATGAGGAAAATTATGAGTACTAATGCTGAATTTTTTGAATACACAACAAAGCAAGGCGACCGCTGGGATAACCTCTCCTGGGAGTTTTATGGTGATGCTAAAAAATATGAGCCCATTGTAGTTGCTAATCCTGATGTGCCCATTGTGCCAATATTAACCGCAGGAATTACTCTTAGAATACCTATCATTGATGAACTGACTCAATCTGATATTATTGCATCGGAGGATCTACCACCGTGGCTGCGTCCGGCATGATTGCCGGTGAACCACATAAGGGGCAAGCCCCTTACGCCACACTAAATGACGTTGTGGCTATCCCCAAAATAGAAGGAAAATATGAGTTTAAAAGTTAGAAAACCTGTATGGATTTTAGAATACGATCATAAAGATATTACAACCGAGATATCCCCTTTTGTTAATTCTGTGACCTACACTGACAACGAGCACGGCACTGCTGATGAGATCGAAATCAATGTTGAAAACTCTGATCTAAGATGGATAGATTCATGGTATCCAGAAAAAGGCGATATTATTAGTTTGATGATTGGCTATGAAGGTGAAAAGCTCCTTCCTTGCGGTAGTTTTGAAATAGATGAGTGTGAGGCAAATGGTCCTCCAGATACGCTCACAATCAGAGGTATAAGCACTAATATCACAAAAGCGCTACGACAAAAAAATACAAAAGCTTATGAAAACACATCTTTAAAACAAATTGCTGAAGAAATTGCACAAAAGCACGGTTTTACAATAGTTGGGAATGTGCAAAATATACAATTTAAGCGTAAAACACAGAAAAATATGACAGATTTGAGTTATCTTCGTCAACTGGCAGAAGAATACGGACAGGTCTTTAAAATTGTCGATAACAAGCTTGTATTCTATGAAATTGAAACTTTAGACGCAGCAAATACAGTTCATTCAATAGATAGAAAACAATTAAAATCTTATAGCCTGCGAGATAAAGCCGATCAAACCTTTAAAGCTTGTGAGGTTAATTATTTTAACCCCAAAACTAAAAAGCTTGTATCTGCGAGTGTTTCAACAAGTGAAACAAAAAAAGGCGATGTGCTGAAATTATCAGAAAGAGCCGAAAACAAAGCTCAGGCAGAGGCCAAAGCAAAAGCAGCACTAAAAAGAACTAATAACCTTAAAACTGAAGGCACATTGGAATTTGAAGGCGAACCAATTGTTGTTTCTGGATCAAATATAAACTTAACTGGAATGAAAAAACTCTTTGGCAAATATGCTGTTGTTAAATCAACTCATACGCAATTTAAAACTGATGGTTATTCCACATCGGTGGAGGTCAGAAGAATTGCTTAAGTTTGGTGTAGTTGTTGCTATCGATGAAGAAAAAGTTAAAGCTAGAGTAGAATTCCCTGATCTGGATAATATGGTTAGTTACTGGTTATCAGTAGGCCAGGATTTTTCGCTCAAAGATCAAGACTACAAAATGCCTTCCATAAATGAGCAAGTAGCTTGTTTAATGGATGAAAAGATGGAAGAGGGTATTGTTTTAAGAGCAATTTATTCTGATGAAGATCCTCCGCCAGTAACAGATGCTAATAAATTTCATAAAAAATATGAAGATGGAACCTGGATTGAATACGATAAAAAAGAACATAAATTAACAGGTAAAATCAATGGTGACATAGAGCTTGAGATTGAAAAAACAACAATAATTACTGCTAAAGATACAATTAATATCTCTTCAGAAAAAGATATCACCGTTCAAAGTGATACAAAGGTTGAAATAATTGCACCTGTTTGTAATGTTAATGCAACTGAAGGCACTGGAAATCTTGCACTGACAAGTAAATCTATGAGCTTATCGCCTGAAGAGTCTGTTGATGTATCTAACAAGAAAATAAGTAATCTGGCTCAATGCGCTGAAGATACCGATGCAGCAAATAAAGGCTATATTGATAATTTAATTAATGGTATTCAATTATTACCTGGCCCTCAAGGACCACCTGGGCCACAAGGCCCGCAGGGTGAACAGGGACCTCAAGGCGAGCAAGGAATTCAGGGCGAAACTGGTTTACAAGGACCTCAAGGCATTCAGGGTATTCAAGGAAATACTGGAGCCACAGGCGCAACCGGAGCACAAGGACCGGCTGGGCCGAATAATATTACAACATCCACAACGACTGATCTTTCAGGCATTATCAAAGGGAATGGTTCAAATGTTGCTGGTGGTGCAACAACAGCAGATTTGCCGGATAGCTCTGATAAACGATATTGCAGCGATGCTCAAAAGACAGTAATCTCAAACACAAGCGGAACTAATTCTGGTGATGAAACCCAGGCAACTATAAAAAGTAAATTAGGGGCTGCTACACCATCAGTAGATGGATATTTGTTGGCGACTGATTTTAACAGTATTCTTGACAACGCAAAAGGCAGAGTTATTAGTGAATTACACTCAACCCTTGGGTCTGCAAACATCAAAGGCTTATGGCTGGGCGATCAAAACGGAGCCTCTACAACGCTATATGACAGGGGCACACTTGCTCACAATACAACCTTGAGCGCAAATGGTTCAACGTTATCACCGAGTTATTCAGGACTTGCAAGATATTTAGATCTGACGAGTTCAGCATATTATCAAATAGCAGATCATGCAGACTTTACATTTATTGAGCCTGCAACGTTCAGTATCATTTCTCTTATAAATCCCAACAGTATGACCGGCACACAAAGCATATTTAGCAAGTCTGTCTCAACTACCGGTAGCACACAGATGGAATATAGATTTCAATTAAATTCCGGTAAACTTCAAGGAGTATGCTATGACGATTCAACCGCTGGTCAGATAGGACGTTCTTATAATACTGCTTTATCGTCAGATGTAGGTAGTTTTCATACCTATATAATGACAAAAGATACAGGGGCTACCGCTGCAAATATCAAACTATATAGGGACGGAGCTCAAATCGACGACACTAATGCTAATTATGGATCTTATACTGCAATGGAGGACAAGGCCGGCAATATTGGCAATTTTACACTTGACGCTTCAGGGAATAGATCTATGATTGGCAGCTTTAAATTAGGACTTATTTGTGTTTGTGCAGGTGTACTTTCTGCCGCTCAGGTCAAGCAAATTGATATGCTCTTACGTACTTACGCTGGAAATAACTTGAATTAGGTGACATTATGCCGATTAGAATAGATGAAATTAAATCTCTAGACTGGCAACAAAAGCTTAAAAGCTTTGGTGATGTGGTTGAGAATATTGACGATATTGACCAATGCATAGGCACAATAGTTACAACTCAAAAAGGCTCAAGACCTCACGAACCACTTTTTGGGACTGATTTATTGAAGTATATTGACCAGCCAATTAATATTGCTATTCCTGGTATTATTCTGGAAACTATTGATGCTGTTAATAGCTGGGAACCCAGAGTTACTGTAAAATCAGTAGATGTTTTAGAACTTACTGCAAATGGCCACGGATCATTAAGAGTGAATTGGAAGCTGAAAGATTACGATTTTGAAAGTTATACGGAGGTTAATTTAAAATGACCACCGGATTACCTGAACCACAATTCATATCAAGAAATATTGATCAAATAACTCAGGAAATGGTTGAGAAATTTGAGACTGATACCGATAGAACGCTTTATCCTGCTCAGGTTGAGCGTGTTTTTATTGATACAATTGCCTATAGAGAAAATCTTATAAGAATTGGCATTCAGGAAGCCGCAAAGCAAAATCTGGTCAATTATGCAAATTATCCGGCACTTGATTTTCTTGGCGAACTTGTCGGCTGCTATAGAATTATTCCTCAATCAGCACTTACAACCTTAAGATTTACTTTGAACTCAGCACAATCATTTACTGTTACTATTGCTGCAGGAACAAAAATAGATACAAAAGATGGCAAATACACTTTTGAAACTAAAGAAGCCTTGAGTATCATCGCAGGAAACACAACCGGAGATGTTATCGCTCAGGCAACTGAAGCTGGTGAAAACGCAAACGGATATATTGCAGGACAAATTACCGAATTAGTAGATGTAGTTGCTTATGTTGAATCTGTTAGCAATATTACAACATCTAATGGTGGCGCTGGCATTGAAGATGATGATTCATTTAGAGCAAGAATCAAGCTTGCCCCTGAAGCCTTTAATAATGCTGGCAGTAAAGGCGCTTATACTTATTGGTCAAAAACCGCACATTCAACAATTATAGATGTTGCAGTTAATAGCCCAACTCCTGGCAGCGTAGATGTATACCCACTTTTACGAACCGGTAATCCTTCAGAAGAAATTTTGGATCTTGTGGATGAAGTATTGCAAGAAGAGCGGGTTAGACCGTTGACTGATAATGTGACTGTTTTATCACCTGAGAGTGTTAATTTTACTATTTCGGCAACAATTACACTCTACAATTGGGTTGATCAGACAAGCGTTGAAACTCAGGTCAATACAGCATTAACTACTTATATTAATGCTTTAAAGCTATCATTAGGCAAAGATATAGTTCAAAGTCAGATCATTGATGTTATTCAAAGTATTTATGGTGTCTATAAAGTTGATTTAAGTCTACCAGTAACGACAGAGATAGATTTTAATGAATGGGCAAACGGCACAATTGGTACATTATCTTATGAGGTGCTCGATGAGTGATAGAAGATTAGTACCTGACGGAATAAAAGATCAATCAACGATTGAATACAATAAGTTGCTTGATAGAATCGCTGAGCTGGATTTATCAACATTATTGGTTTATATCATTGATAATGTTAATGCATCCGCTTTGCCACATCTAGCTGAACAGTTTCATGTTATGGGCAATGAAGGCTGGTTGCTGGCAGATACGGAAGCAAAAAAACGTTCACTGGTTAAAACTGCTATTGATAGACATCGCTACAAAGGCACAAAATATGCAATATTACAAGTCTTGGAAGTTCTAAATATGGAAGGCGGAGTGCAAGAATGGTTCGAATACGCCGGAGATCCATATTATTTTAAGGTTTTTGTAAATCTTTTTGACCGTGGCTTGGATGATAATACTGCCAATTTACTGTTGAAGCTTATTGAAGAGCAAAAAAACGTCAGAAGCTGGCTAGATGTTTTAATTATATATCTTTCAAACCTTTCGTATATACATATTGGCTGTATTGCTCAAATTGGTGAAACAATTGAAATTTTACCATACAGTCTTGATGAATTAGAGATTAGTTATGATGTTCCGAAAGTCGCTATCAATGTTAATTTAGGTGAAGTAATTACGATATATCCGGAGGCTGCATAAATGTCAGAAAATTTTTATATGAAGTTAACAAATATTGGGCTAGCTAAAATTGCAAATGCTGAAGTTACAGGTATTAAAGTACAAATAACAGAAGCTGCTGTAGGAGATGGAAATGGAGCTTATTATGAACCATCTCAAACTCAAACCGCTCTGGTCAATGAGGTTTGGCGAGGCTCTATTGAAACCGTAGAACTGCATCCTACAAATGAAAATCAGGTTGTTATTGAAGCTGCTATTCCTCCTGAAGAAGGACCATTCTGGATTCGGGAACTTGGTTTATTTGATTCTGAAGGCGATATGGTTGCGGTCGGTAAAGTTCCAGCTTCTGAAAAACCAGTTTATGATCAAGGCTCCACAAAAGATTTAAGATTAAAAGCAATATTGTCAGTAGAAAACGCAGATGTAATTCAAATTATAGTTGATCCGGCACTTGCCTGGGCCAGTCGGGATTATGTGGATGGCTTACCAAGAAGAGACTTAAAAATATTTAATGTTAACGATTATGAATATAATATTGCTAATACTCTTACCGCTGCGGGCGAAACATATTGTTATATTTATCATCCGCCTTATACTTATGCCCCTTCGGCAAATATTACTTATCCAGCTAATGTTGTGGCGGTATTTGCACCGGGAGCTATTCTTCAGCCAGCTACGGCTAAAATAGTTACATTTACAAATGATCCAATCTGGCAAGCTCCATTTATCGGCAGCAATGTAAGTCCAGTTTTTCAAAATCTGCTAGTTTTTAATCCTGATATGTTTATCGGCGCAGTCAAAGGTGGATTAGTCGATAGTACAGCCGCTTTTCAGAAAGCTATAGATACTGCAATTCTGCACGAAAATGCTGGTGTATATTTCACCGGCCATTATTTAGTTGGTAAATTAAAATTAAAAGCTGGATTAAAAATGGCTGGCGCTGGTTTACAAAGTCAATTAATCGCAAAAGAAGGAATAACCTTTGATGAAGGTGAAAGTTATGCAGGATTACTTTATACTACCGATAATGATACATTTGATAATGGTGTTTTAAGTGATTTTTATTTTAATTGCTCCAATTTACCAGTTGGGTTTTATGGTGTATTTGTTGAAAGTGCCAGTAACGCTATTTATCATAATCTCTATGGTTATAATAGTGAGCAAACATTGCTTTGCCTCTGGCATCAAACCAATTGTATTATTGATAAAAATATAATGGATACAACCAGAGGCCAAACAGGCGGAGGTATAGGGGTTACTGCAAGTTCCGAAAATTGTATTATATCAAATAATTATATAAAAAATACTAATGATAGCTCTATAATGTATGTTGTTGATTCAACAAATGGCACGATAGCAAATAACACAATTGACGGCACTGGTGCAAGTATTCATAAACCACCGGGTATTGATGTCTCAGGTGCAAGTAATGTAACTATTACTGGTAATGCCGTTCAAGGATGTACCTCTGCATATAGTTTAATAGATCAGGGTGAATATCCATCAACAAATATTACTGTATGCGGGAATACAGCAAATAATTGTACTTATGGTGTGCATAGTACCCCAGCATTAGGAGATCCTGCAACATATAGAGGTGGTTTTAATATTACTGGCAATACTTTCTACAATGTAAATAATTCAATAGTGTTATCTTCTGTTCAAAATTCATTAATAGCAGATAATGCGATTGTAGGTGCTGATAAAGCAATATGGATTATTGATTGTATAAATGTTAATCTGGCGAATAATGTTGGTCGTAATATACCGCCAGTTACTTATGTACGTGCGGATTCTACTTCTGGTCAGAACGTTTTAAATGTTGATGATGCCACCGTTGCAGTTAATGGTGACTATATACTTATTGAACCAGGTACTGTTAGAGAAGAGGGTAAAGTAATACAATCCAGAGATACTGTCAATAATACTTTTACGTTGACAACTAATTTAACTTACACTCATCAAGGCTCAGTCCACGGTGAGATTAGAGTGCTTAGGGGTACGGGAATTTGCCTTGGTTATAATGGTACTTCAGTATCCGATCTGATAAGCTTGTTAGGCAATAATATGTCTGGATATTTATATAACTACAGGAAACTTGGTACTGTAACCAATCTGAAGTGTAATCATAATGTCAATAATACTATTGCTAATGATCATGATGCCTTTAGTGCAGATTATAACGGTCTAACTAAATTATTTATGGGAACTACTAATTTATGGATTTATGACGGAAACATTGTTTATAAAGATGGAACACCTTCAAATGGACTTGATGGTTATACTATCTTAAGTAATCAGCATGGTACAAGTGCAAATAGGCCATCAACGGCTCAAATAGGATATCTATATTTTGATACAACAATTGGTAAGCCCATCTGGATGAATTCACTCGGCCAATGGGTAGATGCTACTGGAACACAAGTTTAATAAGTATAATTAGAAAGGATTTTTATGATAATTACAAATACTGAAATAACTACTAAATTAGCTTATTCCCCAAACGTTTTAAGGCTTGATTATTTAAATCAAAGTATCACTGCTGATTGTTACCGTTGTCTAGTGCTTGAAGATAATAGTCTAGCTGATAGAGAAACTCTTATAATTGATCCCATAACAGGTGAAGATTTTGAAGCCATACGAAATTTTATACCACCAGCTGGTGTAACAATAGGCGAAGTTCTAGAATTTTTAGTTTATAGTCGATTTGTTGCAAAAGATAATAGTTTCCCTATTTCTCCTGAACTTTTAGCTAAATTTCAGCAATAAAATTAATTAGGGAGATGAGTATTATGACAATTAATCCAACCATTAAAGAACTTGTAAAACTGTATCAAATCTATCTTCAAACAAAAGCTAACACTGATAAAGCTTTAAATGATTTAACTTTTGCTATCTGCAAACTTGAAACCGCACCTGATAATGAAGCTACGATTAAAGAAACAATTAAATTATTTAATGTTTTAGATGTAGCGTTAGATAATAATAATGCAATTTACAATAGTGTTGAATATGCAATTATGCAGTTAGGTAAAAAATTCAAACCATCGATTCAAAACAAAAATAGTATGATCTGGCCGATGGAAGGCGTAAAAGGATCACTTTTTGGGGAGAAAAGAAGGAATTCTAAAGGGCAAGTTTATTATCATACTGGCCAGGATATAAAAAATGTGCCAGCTACAGATAAAACACCAATTGTTGCAGCAGCGATGGGAACAGTAATATTCGCAGACATGGGCACAAATACGAACCACCACAATGGATACGGTTATTGTGTAGACATCAATCATGGTTGTGGTTTAGTCACACGTTATGGCCATTGCTCAGTATTGTTTGTAAAAACGGGTGATAAAGTTATTCCAGGGCAAAAAATAGCAATAGTCGGCTCAACGGGTCATTCCACCGGTCCGCATCTACATTGGGAAGTTATTGTTGATGGCAAGCCAGTAAATCCTCTACCTTATTTACCTTCTCGTTAAATACGATTTAAAGGGCGTTTAAATGCCCTTTAAATTCGCTTTTATTTGTATTAACATTTTGAAATTGGCTTGTCTATCAGTTTAGAGATAGGATTGTAAAATGTATTCTAGAATTTATTACTGATATAATGAGATAAGGCAAAGTTTTTAGCCTATATTTCTGAAAATCCAAAAGTGTCAAACCATCTG
>JACQZO010000007.1 GCA_016207805.1 Candidatus Abawacabacteria bacterium
TGCGAGAAAATTGCTCACTATTGCTTTTGCTGTGCTTAAATCCAACCGACCCTACTCCTCTACCATTGCATTTCCTTCTTGACTGCGCCCTTTAACTGGCATACCGGACTTTGATCCGGTATCCAGCTAGGACAATATCACCCTCAAATTACCTGTCACTTTGGAGCACTATTGTCCCTGCTGGATACCAAATCTAGTTTGGTATGACAATGAAGGTGTAGGTAGTGAGCTTTAGCTGATTTGTCATGCGTTGGTAAGCAAGACTATGAATATTCAGCCTAATCATTCGTTTACTGAAGAGATGCTAACAATAACTTGAGAGCATCGCTGACAGGAGACATCTCTTGCAGATATTCTTCATGGCTCATTTCATTGATATATTTCCCAGTGATTTTTCCTTGGATCATGCTTAACATGGGGAAGCCTTTGCTAATTGGTCCTACCACTTTTTCAGTAAGGACAAAAAATCTTTTATTTTGCATCGTCATCCAGTGATCTTGTTCATAGATACAGTGACCGTCTAGGTAGAAGCCAGGAATTTTACCACCATATTTATGACAAAGAGCTTGATAGTGTTTGGCCATGGTTTCGTCACCGTCTAGAGAATAACTATCACCGGCACCACTGATACGGCGACTATACATACCCGGTTGTTCATCTGGCAGCACATTCTCCAAATAAGTACCGGTGTCCCCTGCTAAACAAGGCATCTTTTTGTCAGTAGCTAAAGCTTCCCAATAGGCTTTTGCTTTCAATTTAGCATTTTCCACTTCATTCACACCTGTTTCTTGTACCCGAATATCATCTATGCCAACATCAGCGGGAACTAATAGTCTGATATTAGGATTGAGACGCGCTAATAATTCAGCATAGCGATTAATTTTGCCGGGATTGGAGGTGGCGAGGAGAATATCCATGAGGTAGAGCTAAGAGCGAAGAGCTGAGAGCTAAGATGAGGCAAGCCGGAGAATTTCTAGAAGCCTAGATGTTCTTTTAAGTAAGTTGCTACCTGGTCGATAGCTATTCTGTCTTGTTTCATACTATCTCTTTCTCGAATGGTTACTTTGTTGTCATTGGCAGTTTCGAAATCTACTGTAATACAATAGGGCGTGCCGATTTCATCTTGGCGACGATAACGTTTACCGATAGAGCCCGAAGTATCGAAATCGCTATTATAGGTATCTTTCACTAAAGCCCAAACTTTTTGGGCTTGCTCGGTAAGCTTATTACTTAAAGGTAATATCGCTGTTTTATAGGGGGCAATGCGGGGATTTAATTTTAGCACCACTCGGCTAGAATCCTCCCCTTCTTTGCCTGCCAATTGTTCTTCATGATAGCTGCTGAGCAGGATCATAAGAAAGGTGCGAGTGAGACCGAAAGTAGGTTCCACTACATGGGGAATGAACTTTTCATTAGTAAAAGGATCAAAGTATTGTAGGTCCTCACCACTTTTCTCCATGTGATTTTTGAGGTCGAAATCTGTACGATAAGCTAAACCAAAAAGCTCTTTCCAACCAAAAGGAGTTTCAAATTCAATATCAACCGTTCTCTTGGAATAATGAGAAAGCTCATCTTGAGTGTGTTCTCGCACTCTAGTTCTCTTGGTATCAATGCCGATATGCTCTACCCAACGTTTCATTTCTGCTAGCCAATACTCAAAGGTTGTTTCCCAGGTAGAAGGATGGATAAAATATTCGAATTCCATCAAATCAAACTCCAATGTGCGGAAAATAAAATTTCCTGGAGTAATTTCATTGCGGAATACTTTACCTATTTGAGCTATTCCAAATGGGACTTTCTTGCGAGATGTATTGAGAACATTTTTGAAATTGGTGAACATTGATTGGGCTAACTCACCTCTCAGATAAACAGTTTCAGCATCTTTACTCACCGGGCCAATAAATGTTCTAAAAAGTAAGTTGAATACTCGGCATTCAGTAAAATTATGTTCACCACATTTGGGACAAGCGATTTTATTTTGCAAGATTAACTTATCAAGATCTTCTAGGCTTAAGCCCTCAACTTTTACACCTTCTAAAGCATTTTCAATTAAGTGATCAGCGCGTAATCGTGACTTACAGCTCTTACAGTCTACTTGAGCATCATTAAAGTTCGCCACATGTCCCGATGACTCCCATACTTTAGGATTCATTAATACTGCGGCATCAATACCAACCATATCTTGGCGACTACGGACAAAGAATCGCCACCATTCTTGAGCAATATTATTTTTCAATTCTACGCCCAAGGGACCATAATCCCAAGCATTAGCCAGACCGCCATAAATCTCTGAACCAGGGAAAACAAATCCTCTTTGTTTGCAAAGTGAAACGAGGGTATCCATAGTTAATTCTGCCATACAAAATCAGCGTAAATAGCGCAAGCACTCTAGCACAAGAAGTCAGAATTCTGAACTATGATCAAACAAAAAAAGCCTAGGTCTTTTCCCTAAGCTTTTCAATTCAGCACTCAGCACTCCTAATTCTTCTGCTCTTTCTTCTGATTTCTAAAATCTAAAAGTGCATTTTGAAATACACCTAAGAATTGCTCTGCAGTTACATGACTCAAATTAACACGGGCCATTACTTTGATAGTAGTGGGATTTACACCAGGCAAAATATAACCGAAATCAATTAAGATATCATTTTCTTTGACACTAACCGATGCAGCATTAGCATACACTCCAGCTTGCATCTCGTCCTTTACCTGTACATTAATTACATTTTGCTGTTGCTGCTGTTGTTGATTTTGAGCTTGATCATGAGCCATAGAATAAAATTACTGATTACTAACTATGAGTGTGTTATCCCACTGTTCACTTCGCATTTCGAATTTCGCACTATTCCTTCTTCTCTTCACCACCTTCAGCAGGAGCTGCTTCACCACCTTCAACTGGAGCCGCGCCTTCAGCAGGCATTTCACCTTCAGCAGGAGCTGCTGGTGTCTCAATCACTTCTTCTTTTGGTAGAATCGCTTGAGCGATAACTGTTTCTGGATCTTCACTTACTTCTACATTTGCGGGGATAGTCAAATCGCTTACATGAATCATGTCATTGATTTCAGCTAACTTGCTAATATCTACTTGAATCTCATGAGGAAGATCGGCTGGGAGACAAGTGATTTCCAATTCGTCTTTATTGTGGACGATAATAGCAGACAAAGTGCGTACTGCAGCAGATTCGCCAACAAAATTCAAAGGTACAGTGGTAGTTAACTTTTCATTCATCTTTACCCGATAAAAATCTACATGGCGAGGAGCTTCGCTGGTAGGATCAAAAGTTACTTCGTAAATAATTGTTTTTACGGCCTTACCATCAACGGTTAAGTCTACGATGGTGTTGCTACCAGCCTCTTTAAACACTTTAGTAAACTCTTTTGCATTGAGTTCAATATGATCAGTAGGATTACCATGACCATACACTACACCTGGAATAATACCTTTTGCCCGAAGATCTTTGACCTTCTTGCCGATGACGTCACGCTTGTTAGCGGCTAATGAAATTGAATTACCCATAAAATACTTTTAAACACTTAAAAAGCGCGGCTATAGTACTGCAAGTTTAGGGAAATTACAAATTACGAATTACGAATTACAAATGATATGAGTAAGGAGTTAATGGAGAAGAAACTTATCCATGAGATAGTGCCATAGTTGCTCGGGGATGAAGTGGCGTAGGCGTAATAGTCTTTTGGAGTCTTTGCCTACTGGGTAGCGTAATTTTTGCTTATTGTCTGTGGCCGCTTGGTAAATTACTTGAGCGACAATGCTGGGATCAGCATCATTCCAGGACTCACTGTTTTTCATGAGCTGCTCATATAATATTTTGTATTCAGGTACTTTGTGAATATCGGTAGTGATCAGTGAGCGGCTGAAAAAATCTGTGCTAGTGGAGCCTGGTTCTACTAATTTAATTCTGATACCAAATTGCTTGATCTCGTATTGCAATGCTTCAGAGAAACCCTCTACCGCAAACTTGGAAGCAGTATATAAGCTATGAAAAGGTAATGCGATTTTGCCCAACATAGAAGAGATATTGATAATCGTGCCATTTTTTTGCCTACGCATGGCAGGCAATACTGCACGACACATATGCATAAGACCAAAAACATTGGTTTGAAATTGCTGTTCTATTTCACTGTTCGTTGCCGATTCGAAGGGACCAATGAGGCCATAGCCAGCATTGTTTATGAGCACATCTACACGCTGATACTTATCGACTATTTCTGCTACTGTCTGTTCTATTTGAGTACTATTAGTAACATCCAATTTCTTGATCTCCACATTCGATACCTGCTTCAATTCCTCTTCTTTCTCTGGAGAGCGCATGGTAGCAATTACTTGCCAACCTTTTGCTTGAAAAAGCTTAGCTGTGACTTTACCAATACCACTTGAGGAGCCGGTAATAAGAGCAATGGGCATGAGTAATGATAACTGCACTTAGATTATCAGCAGCTAAAATTTATACAATGCTTAGGTTCTGAAAGTTAATTCCCATTGTTTTACAGTAGTTTGCTGTATAGCAACAGTTCGATCTGAGATTTGTCTTCTATCGATGCCAACATGATATAAAATATCGAATACTTTTCCACTATCGCCTAGTGTTCCATCGGGAGAACCTCGATATGTAGTTTGTACTAGAGCATCTGCTGGGCCACAATTCATATTGGTAGTAATCTGAAACAATTGAGCATCGGTTGCTTCACGAATGACTTTGCTATGTAAGGCTATTCTCATGGTAGTAGTACCTCTGTCGGTTCGGGTTATTTGCGTTAGTCCTAATGGGCACTGCTGAGTGAAATGAGTAACCAATGGTACTAATACGGGCAAAAATCCCTCATTTCCGGCCATCATCAAGCGAACCATTTCCAGTGTTAGCGGTTGTTGACCTGTGCTATCAAATGGAGGAAGTTCTCGCAATTTACTTTTGATATCATCAACATGGCTCCCATGCAGATGAGTATCTAAACATCGTCTCACTGTACCTACAAGATGTTTTCCTGCCAGAGCCAGTTGTTTATTAGTAAGTACCTCTAAAAACACTTCATTTTGAGTTTCTATTGAGGGGACAGAGATAGGTGCTGACATGGATATTTTAATTAGGTGATTTAATTACTTTTTAATTTCCATTCGGTAACTAGTACTGGTGGTGTGTACTCAGTCACCTCTGCTTTGGGTACTAAATAGCAAACAGCGGCGCCACTTTCTCTGGGCCTCAAGCCAATTTCTGCCAATATAGCAAATAGTGCTAAACGAGCCTTTCTCACGGATGTTTGTTCACCCTCAATTGTGGTATGTAGTACCGGTTCAATGTTACCTAGATCATCTTGTCTACATGCTGCTTGGGTATGCCTTGAACTACAAACAGGAAAGGATCCTGAAACGAGGGCCCAACGGCTAGTCACTCTGTCTGTCGCTGCGAAATTAGGTGCACCAAGCACTACTTGGCGATCGATTGTTACTAACCTGGGATCCTTAATATGAGGAGCCAGTGCCCCCGCTGCAATAACAAATGCCATATTCCCCTCCATACTTAGGCGCAACTCACGGACAATGCGCTCAGTCGCTTTTCTACTTCTAGGATTGCCTGGTCTTGCTAGTGTGTCCGCAACAATAGCTCCTATGTCAGCGCGTAGTTCAGGCTTCGCTCGCTCGATTATGGGCAATAGTCCTGCGCCAACATGGGCAAGAAAGCTTTTATTATGCTGAGATTCGGCAGTCATTGGGGACATGGTTTTATTGTTAAGGCATCAAATTAATAGAAGTAAAGGAATTGTGCAAATAGATTGTTAGTACTTTATAAGAAAAAGGATGAGAAATTATTGCTAATTAAATGGTTGCCTGTAAAATGGGCAAGTCTGAAAATTACGTATGATCAAAGCAATTCTTTTTGATGCGGATGGGGTGATTATCAATAAACCTCGGTTGTTTAGCGAAGTATTGGCGGAAAGGCTTGGTTTGCCTTTGGCTACTGTGGTGCTTTTTTGGCAAGAAGCTTTCGGGCCCTGTTTAGTAGGTAAAGCTGATCTCAAGCAACAGTTATTACCTTATCTAGAGCAGTGGCAATGGTCTGGTTCTGTGGAAGACTTATTGGCATTATGGTTTAAGAGTGAACATTATATTGATGAACGGGTGGTTGCTCAGATCAAGGATCTGAAAAGTCGGGGAATAGAATGTTTTTTGTCTACTAATCAAGAAAAGTATCGGACGGATTATATGGTTGAGCATATGAATTTTGGTCAACTATTTCCTCAGATATTTTCTTCAGCATATGTAGGGCACAAGAAACCTCATGCTGAGTACTTTTCAGCAGTATTAGAGCAGTTGCCACATGTAACTAAAGAAGAAATGGTGCTTTGGGACGATGATCCAGAAAATATTGCCGGTGCTAAAAGCTTTGGTATTCAAGCAGAATTGTATACAAACTACGATGCTTTTCAGCACAAAGTAACCCGATATTAATAGGTGTACTCGTGTAGCTGCTTACGTAATTTCCGATGCCCAGGAAAAGTATGCGCGACTAATTGCCAAAATTTATTTGAGTGATTCATCTCTTTTAGATGGCATAACTCATGAACAACTACATACTCCGCCAATTCTCTTGGTAGAAAAATAATACGGTAATTAAAATTGAGATTTTTCTTAGTAGAACAGCTCCCCCATCGAGCTGCGGTATTCTTGATACTGATTTGATTATGCTGATACGGGTAAATAGACTGATACTGAGTGATAATATTCTTTACCAACAGTAAGGCTTGTTCTTTGTACTCTTGCCACCTTTCATGATCAGGCAGTAAAGTAATAGTTTTTTTGAACTTTTCTACAGTAGCCAAAATCCACTTGCTATGAGCATGAATAGCTTCTTCACCTTTGCTAAGAGATGCCCAACGGGGCATGGTCACAACTACTGCCAAATTGTGTTTGACTGTAATTCGTACTCTTTTGGCTCTTACGCTTTTTTTGAGTGTATAACTAATTTCTTGATTGTGCGTTTGTAACTTTCCTTCCATATTTAAATTACAGAATGCTATTCGAACCTTTGTATGTTCATTGGTAATCTCAATTCGGCTTTGATCATAAGGTGATCAGATCCCTCAATGCCAATAGTAGCAAAGTTGCTCACCGCGATGTTTTGAGAAACTAAAATATGGTCAATCTTGGTGCGAATAAAATATGGTCCCCAAGTGCTGAGTAGACCATATCCTCTAGCACTATCTTTCAGGAATGGGTTCATGGTCAGCAATTTTGTGAAGGTTGGTGACCATGAAGAGAGATTGAAATCCCCCATTACTATTACTTTTTGCTCACGATAATTTTGCAAGAGTATATCTAATTTTTTGAGTAACATATTTCTCCTATTCAAATAGAAGGGAGACATCGGGGCATCTGGATGGATCACAAGCAGTTTAACTTTTTCTGAGCCTGATAATTCTGCTGTTGCCTCAATCATGCCAGTGCTAGCGATACCATCGGTTTTGATATCACTTAAAGGGAAGCGACTAAAGACAGCTACTGAATCACCAGAATTAAATTGACAATGACAATCGTGGTAGTAGCTAAAAGGTAAATTAATTTGCTCTTTTAAGGCTTGATAACTACTTTCACTAATTTCTGCCATGCCCAGAATATCTAAACTATTGTTGGCAACTGCCTCGATGATCGGTAGGTGTTGGTAATTGTAATAAAATTTATTAAAAAAACCGATGCTCAGGTAATTGCTACTGTCTTTGTTTAGATCTCTTTCTTGCGCCAAGACAGTATTGTCTAAAGCGCTGGTGACCTGAATAGTGCTCAGAATTAAACTACTGAAGATGAACAATAAAACAACACCAATCCCGAGCCTTCGTATCGATCTGCTTTCTTGAGGTAACTGGCTAAAATAAAGAGTGGTGGCCATGAAGGTAACAATAAAGAGCATGGCCAAGAGCAGTGTTACCAAGGGGAGAAAACTGATGCCAATTTCTAATAGCCAAATTCCTTCAAACATTCTAGCGCCCAAAAGCAAGAGTGCACAAAAAGTAGTAAATGTGAGCAGGAGATAGTAAAGGCGAGAAAACATGGACATAGTACCTAGTTCGTAATGCACAGTGCGGAATTGGTTTAACATTTTTTTTAGCCGCTTGGCAAACTATAAGCGCACATTGATTAAGTTGCCGGATTCATAGCGTTTTAAACCGTGAGAGAATACTAGCTTAGCAAGCAGAGCAGTAAATAGCCAAAAAGCAGTTAGAATAGCAAGTATGCTCCAATCATTAGTTTGTAAAAACTTCATTGGTAAAGAAATAATAAAAAAGGCTGGCACTATAGTCATCATAATCACTTTTAGTCCGCCATAAAACTGATTTTGCGGATAGAGACTAAAGCCGAAAACTAAATAAAGTAATTGTTGAGCCGCTTCTTCAAAATGCCCGAGATAAAAAGCAAGAGATTGAGTAATAATCAGAAAGTTCAAGACAATGCCGAAACTGAGTAGATTAACTATCATAAACTTCGTGATGCCAAGCAATGATAAGTCTCCCCATAGGGCATAGACGACAATACCAAAAATAATATCACCTAGAGCGGATATATCAGTTTTACTTAGAAGCAATTGCCATAAAACACTTTTGGGAAAAGTAAGATAATAGTCTAATTCTCCTTGGCTAATGGACTTGGAAAAATGCCAATTACCACAGATGAAAAATATTGCGCCGAAACTGATATTGGCTGCGGCCAGCATGACCATATTATCTTGAAAGTCCCAGCCTCGGACTGAAGGGAATTGACTGAAAAATAATCCCCAAAGAATGATAAAAAATACATCATTGATAATCATACTGACGATTTGCATGATAAAGGCACTGCGATAAGCCATGGCTGAAAGTAAGGCACTCTTGAGCATGTAAACACTGAGACGATAATAAAGTTGCAGTTTAGTAAGAAACTTTTTCATATTTAGCCACCATTAACAGATAAACGGCGTAAACTATAAGAAAACATGATGTAGCTAATAGTAATAAAAGTGATTATCCAAAAGATTTGTAAAGATAGGGAAAAAAAGAAATCATCCCAGCTAAAGTGGACAATTTGCTTAGCTGCGCTGTAATAAATTTGGCTAAAAGGTGAAAGCAAGATAAGTTTTTGAAAAAAGTCGGGAAATAAGGCTACTGGCACAATAAGTCCGCTGAAAACCAAGCGAGCTTTGTGATAAATTGAGACCAAACCAGCCACAGTTTCTAGCCACAACGCAGATAAACCGATCATCAAGGCGATAGAAAAGTCTAGAATATAACCTAGCAGCAAATTGATACTACCCAAGAGCATCCCCTGCCAAGTAATGGAAGTCATGCCTACCAGAATGAAAGTAACTAAGGAGCCAATAATGAGGTTGGATAGTAGCACTGGTAGCGTACGTCCCACTGTAGCCCATAGATGAAAAGAAATATAAGAGTAGGGCTTGCTCATAGAATACGCGATCGTACCATTTTGCACTTCTTCAGCAATTACTTGGCTTGGTGATGGTCGACTAGCACTATCAAAACTTTGAGCGAACATAAGACTCCAGACCACCATAGCTACAGTGAAGCCATTGATCACAGTGACTCCTGATTCAGCATAAGTTACTTCATATAGTTGGGCAAAAAGCCATACCCGCAAAACTACAGCCATGCTCCGGGCAAACATATTAGGCCAATGAATTTTACTATTGCGGGCATTCACTTTACCGACGGCAAAGTACTTAGCAATTTTATTAGTTATGGTCGAGAGATGAGTAAGATCTGTAGTCATAGTACTAGATGCGGACATTAATCAAGTTTCCTGATTCATAACGTTTTAACCCATGATTAAAGAACTTAAGGGCGAATATAAAAGTACCGAACCAAAATAAAAACAAAACTCCAACAGTGTGCCAATTCCATTGCTGCATGATTTGTGCTGGTAAGGTAATGAGAAAGTAAATAGGAAATACTGTCTGCATCAGTGTTTTGATGCTACCGGTAAATACTGATTGAGGCACAAAGGCAAAGCCCAATAAAATACCATAATATTGATGAACTACCTCTTCAAAGGCATGAAAATAAAAAGCAAAAGTATGCAATATTGTCATAATATTTAACAGTATTGCCGCAGTAAGTAGTGCCATCAATAAAAAGATGACAGTATCTGTAAGTGAAGGTCCTCTGAAAAAGAAGAAAATGAATAAACCAAAAAGCAGATCGCCGATGGCTGCGATATCGGTCCTCGTGCTCCACAAATGCCACAATACCGGCTTAGGAAATGATAAATAATAATCCAATTCGCCCATCATAATAGTTTTGGCAATATGATGTACTCCTCCAGCAAAAATTAACATTATTCCTGCTTGGGTAGTGACTAAGGCAAATAAGGTGAGCATATCTGCAAAATGCCAGCCATTAATTTCCGGGAATCTGAGAAACATAATGTACCAAAGAGTACCGATGGCGACATCATTAAAAAACATACCAATAATTTTAGCCCAAAATGAAGTAGTATATTCCATTGCGGAAAGAATACTGAGCTTGGCCATGGTTATTGATAGCCGAAGATATTTAACCCCCATTAATAGAAACATATTTGATTGCTTTACGAAGAAAAAGATAGGTGCCGACACCTAAAAACAAAATCCAGAACAGTTGAATACTGGTGTAATGCCAAAAGATTACCCAGTCAAAATTCACTAGCAAGCGCGATGGGGCATAATAAATCTGAGTAAATGGTAAATATTCAACAATAGTTCTTAAACCTTCAGGGAAAAAAGCCACAGGCATAATCAGCCCACTAAAAATAAGTTGTGCTTTATTATAATTCCATAGTATTGGGGTGATATCTTCAAGCCAAAAAGCGAGAAGACCGATAAAGAGAAAAATAATAAACTCAATCAAATAACCCAGAATTACTGTCAAAGTAGCCAATAATAGCGTCGTTGCTGGTATTGAGATCATGCCCACCAAAAGCCAAGCAACAAAACAGCCAATGAAAATATTTACCACTAATAAGGGTAAAGTTTTTCCCACAAAAGAGGCTAAGTGAAACAGCAGAAAAGAATAGGGTTTACTAATAGAATAGGCAATGACACCAGATTTAATTTCTTCTTCAATCACTTTAGCTACCGGTGGTCGAGCAGCTGCTTGAAATGACTGAGCAAAAATAACGCCCCATATTACCATGGGTATAGTGAACCCGTTAATGATGTCAGTGTGAGAACTCTGGTATATGGCAAGATAGAGATAAGAGAGTACCCATACACGCATTATTACTAATCCCGTGCGACTAAATAAAGGGACAATATGCACTAGACTATTATTGATATTGGCTCGCACAAGAGCCCAGTATTTAGCTAATTTCTTTCTGAGAAATAATTTAGACACTAAAGGTTTTGCGGTAGATGCGGCAATCATAGTTGCTGTTCACGATAAATAGCAGCAATAATTTCTTCCATTGGTGGATCATAAATATTGATATCTTTGATCGAAAAGTTTTCTACTGCATAAGCTAATAACTTTTCTATCGAGCTAGTAGCGGTATCAAGCTCTACTCGCAAATTAAACTTACCTTGCTCCACCACTTTTCCTCCTTGAAAATTAAAACTCTTGATACTCCCCTCTGTTACCAATTCGACTATTTTGGTCTTAATAAACTTCTTTTTTAACTCTTCGGTGGCATTGTCAAAGATTAATTTGCCATGATTAATAACAATAGTGCGACTGGCTAGCGCTTCAATATCACCAGCATCATGAGATGTGAGAAAGATAGTCACCTGCTCTTCTTTGTTGAGGTGCTTAATGACATCACGAATATGCTGTTTAGCAATTACATCTAGACCGATAGTGGGTTCATCTAAAAAAATAATCTTGGGGCGATGAAGCAATGATGCTACGATTTCGCAACGCATACGCTGACCGAGTGAGAGTTTGCGCACGGGTGTGCGTAATAAATTTTTAATTTCAAAAGCATCGACTAAAAACTTGAAACGCTCCTGATAAGCTTTTTCATCAAGTTCATAGATCTTAGCAAAAAGATTATAAGTATCTTCTGGTGGCAAGTGATACCACAATTGCGGCTTTTGACCGAATACCAAACCAATATGAAAAGCTAATTGTTGGCGCTTTTTGGTTGGATCAAAGCCAAGTACATTGATTGCACCGCTACTAGGAAAAAGAATACCACTGAGCATTTTTATAGTAGTAGATTTACCAGCACCATTGGGACCAATGAATGCAATTATTTCTCCTGCTTGGACAGTAAAAGAAATATTGTCCACGGCTTTAATTTCCTTATACTCAGGTTTGAAAAGAGATCGGAGCCCGGCAGCAAAACCCGCGCTTTTTTGTTTGAGCTTAAATACTTTGTTCAGGTTTTTTACCTGAATGATTTTGTTATCTGGCATAGCATAGAAAAACCAGTGGCAGCTTAGCATGAACTGGTTATCGAAGAAAATTCTTTTTATTTGTAGTTTTAATTGTATTTCCCTGCTTGAATAGACCAGAGCTTTTGATAGAGACCATCTCTGCTTAAGAGTGATTGATGGGTTCCAGTATCTACTACTTGACCTTTATCAATTACTACAATTCGATCCATTTGCATAATGGTAGATAGACGATGAGCAATTACTATAGTTGTTTTATTATGCATAAGATTTTTTAGAGCTGCCTGAATTAAACTCTCGGATTCAGAATCAAGACTAGAGGTGGCTTCATCAAGTACCAATATAGGAGCATTCTTCAAAATAGCTCGAGCGATAGCGACTCTTTGTCTTTCACCACCAGATAACTTTATTCCCCTTTCACCTACATAAGTATCATATCCTTTAGGCAGCTGAGTAATGAACTCATGACAATAAGCTTGCTTGGCTGCAGTTTGTACTTCAGCCAAAGATGCCGTTGTACCATAGCGAATATTCTCAAATAATGTGCGATGGAAAAGCACAGGATCCTGAGGGACAAAAGCGATGCTTTGCCAAAGACTTTTTTGACTCACTTGTTTGATATCTTGGTGATCAATAGTAATACTTCCCTGTGGTACATCGTAAAATCGCAATAATAGTTTTACTAAAGTAGATTTGCCAGCTCCGGAAGGACCAACAATAGCTATTTTTTCTCCCGCAGTAATTGCCAAAGTAAAGTCCTTCAAAACTGGTCGCTCATGGTAACTAAAAGACAATTTAGTAAAATTGATAGTTCCTTGGGAGACAAGTAATTCCTTAGCTGCCACTACATCCTGGATTTCACCAGGAGTATTTAAGATATCCGTCATTTCCTTGCCGTCGGCCCAAGCTGTATAGAAAACTTTTACTACTTTGCCAATGTCCCAAAACTTGGTCATGAGGGAAAAGACATAGCTTTGGATTAAGACATAATCGCCCAAGCTTAGTTGATTGATACTCCAATAATAAAAAGCTGTGCCAAGGATTACTACTTCAACAGTTAAATTGATAGCATTTTGTAATACAAAGTTTTTTTCAGCGGTAAAGACTGTAGCTCTCATCAACAGACTCTTTTCATGGTTCAACTTTTGAAAAGCACGATTTTCTTGTTCACTAGCAGCAAACAACTTCACGTTCATCTGATTGCTCAAGATATCAGCCAGGAATCCCGTTACTTCTGAATCTTTTGCTGCTCGAGCATTTTCCAGCGCTCTTTTGACATAAAAGAAGATAATATTCATAGCTAATACGAAACTGATACCGCCAAGAATTGCTGCCCCGATCCATAGCTTGTAGAAGCTAATAATAATCGTCATCGATAATAGTGCCAGCAGTAAAGGGGTGATGCGCCACAAAACAGTTTCTGCTGTATTGTAAAATCCGGCAGAAAAAGTCCGTACCTTTTTCACTAAACTGCCGGCAAAGTTATCTAAGAAGAAGCTCTGTGATTGGGTTAACAAATGTTGAAATGCAGTATTTTCCAAATCTTCCGCTACTCGAGGCAATGTGCTTGCCGTCAGAAACCCAGAACAACGCCAGGATAGCCATGAGATTAGCAAGCAGAGAAAGGCAGTAACTAATTGCCAAACTAATGTTTGCCATTGGTAATTATCAAGTGGGAAACTGCTCGTGCTCATGTTGCCAACCACTCGAGAAAATTGCCAGAGAGTCACTGAACTCATAGTCTCTGCAAAAGCAATCATTGCCACTGTTGCTAAAGCGCGGGTGCGATAAGGTCGGAGATGAGCTAAATAGATTTGCCAGACATTCTTAGCCATAAAGCAAAATTTGGGCCACTCTAACAAATCTCTAGCTAAAAGCGAATAGCAAGCATAAAGTTAGCTAATGTATTCCAGAATCTAGATCCCCTATGCTAGGATCTCTACGATTTTTATTTATTTATGAAGAAATTCTTCTTGGCCATAGTAGCCGTTCTCCTAGTTTTTAGTGCCTTCCCTCATGTCCGTGCTGCCGATTTTCCTGATGTGCCTTCTTCTCATCCCAATTATACAGCAGTTAATTTTTTGCGTGATCGTGGTGTAATCAACGGTTATGAGGATGGTACTTACAAACCTAATCGTTCAGTCACAAGAGCTGAGTTTTTGAAGATTATTCTTTTGTCATCAGGACATTCGGTGCAAGCTGGAGATCTAGACCGAGGAGCTTTTTCTGATGTACCTATGAGTGCTTGGTACTTTGGCTATATTAATCGGGGTTTAGCATTGGGAGTAATCAGTGGTTACCCTGATGGCCTGTTCCGTCCTGATCAAACAGTGAATCGAGTAGAAGCACTGAAAATTATGCTGAGAGCCAATAATATTGTTGAGGCCAGTTTACCTACTAGTGGTAGCAATTATGCTGATATTTCCGCAGGAGTTTGGTACGAACCATATGCCCGTTTTGCCATGGCAGCACATTTATTCGATGGCGCTCAATTACGTCCCAGCGAAATGATGAATCGAGGACAAGTGGCAGAAATGGTGCATCGTTTCTATCTATACCGACCAGATTTATTACCTAGCTCTCCAATTCCCTCACCAACACCAACAACTACTATTACGCCAACACCATCAGCGACTACCTCTCCCTTGCCAACACCAATTGCACCAACTAGTTCTGCAACTCCGACACCAACAGTTACCGCAAGTAGTAGCTTCCGCGTAAATTCTGCTTCTATGTTGGCACCATCGCCAGCTAACTATATGGGTCCTTGTCCCGCCTGGAGTCCGATAAGTTTTGTGGGTATAGTGAATACTAATGGTCTAGCTGGTAATATTGCTTATCGTTGGGAAAGAATTGGTGGAGGACATGTGACTAATTTTGAGGTATTGGGTATTCCCGCAGGCCAATCTTCAGTTTCTTTGCACTGGAATCCCAATTGGGATACATCTGTTCATACTGCCTATCGACTACATGTTTTAAATAATGCTGATGGCAGTAATATGGCGGATTCAGGTTATGAAGGCTTTGCCATTGATTGTACTAGCAGTGGCGCTTCACCTTCTCCCACTCCGACTCCTACTCCAACCTCTAGTAGCACAACACTGAATGTTACTGCCATAGGTTTAGGTTATTCTGGTACGGCATCATATTCTGCCACCTGTCCGAGTACATTAGCATTTAATTTTAAAGGTAGCGTTACTACCAATGGCCAAGCAGGTACCATTCGCTATTATGTAGAGGATGAAACTGGTAATCGCAGTACGGAAGGCACTTATACTTTTAGTGCAGGTATTACTTCATCCCCAATCTTGGGCAATAGATTAGAATATACTAATACTTCTACTGATTGGGTTCGTTATGTTCGTCGTTTTGTCATTACTCCTGATGGCCAGACACATAATTCCGGTCCTATCCATATTGTATCCCAATGTGCATCTTCTCATGCCCCTGCTGCTCATCGTGTCGATAGAGCATTTTTTACTGCCAATCAACCAAGTTGGGGTACTAGGTGGGTTTGTGGTAGGGATAATACGTATAATTTAGCTGGTAGAGCATATTTGGTACAACCCGCGGCTGGTGGAGATGTGACATATCGTTGGATATTTAATACTGGTGTCAGCACCACACCAGCAACAGTCACGTACACTCCTGGCTCAACACCATATGTATTGTTACCGGTATATGATTGGGTTATTCCCCGAGATGCTCCAGAAGGTGCCTATACGGCTTGGTTGGAAATCACTGCCCCAAATGTCATTAGATCTGAGTCGGTAACTATTACTAAACCGCGTTGTTTTTCTCTCTAGGTCGGTTGGCTCTCAAGAAAAATTAGGTTATAGTAGGCGGTCTTGATTTTATTCATGGATATTTTGGGACCGCCCAGAGGAATGGAGCAATTATATGATGTTACTGAAAAAGAGTTAGCGAGAAGAAGGGCTTTTCGTCTATTACTGGAGTTCATACATCAAACCAATATGCAGGAGAGAGTATTGTTGTGGAATATTCTCAATGTCGGTTGTGGATATGGTGCAGATGTGAAGGATATGCAAGAAACCGCTACGGTTAAAAGTGAGCAGGTGGCTGTTTATTCTGTCGATTACTGGAGAGCGATACAGGACTACAATGAACAATATCGTGCTGGCGCAAATAGAACTTTCATTTGTGCAGATGCTTCTCATCCAGATATTCTAGCACGTTACCCTACTGTAATTAATCAGCTTATTATGAGACATCCGGAAGTTTGTCCGTGGGATCAAGAAATGTGGTTTAAGATGCTTTTATGGCCATGGCAAAGATTGGCTCTAGGAAAAGAGGTATTGGTTACTACCTACAATAAACCTGAGTTTAATAGAATGGTGAATGTTATAGATGGCTTACCAGATAGAAAAATTATTCAGGCGGAAGAAAATCCCCATCGAGATCCTACTCTAGAGCAATTTAGTCGCAAAGCAGAGGCTCTTAATTGTCCAGATTTTTATGTTATTCGCGTCCAAAAAGTTGCTTAGCTCGTCACTACAAAAAACTTGTTTATTGCTATTGCAATTACGTGCTGCTTCGTTATAATCGGCTTGCTATTTGCGGGTATAGTATAGCGGTATTATGACTGCCTTCCAAGCAGTAGAGATGGGTTCAATTCCCATTACCCGCTCCACGAGGTCACTTGTGACCGAGTCTGGATCCTTGATCCTGTTTCCGGAAGATGTAGTCTACAAAAAGACTTTCTGACCTCAAGGAAATAGGAGCCAGGAAAGAGGAATAGTAGATCTCAACAAGAGTCTCACATTATCGGGGTATGGCTCAGTTGGCTAGAGCGCCTGCTTTGGGAGCAGGAAGTCGCAGGTTCGAGTCCTGCTACCCCGACCATACGAGCTCGCACCAATCCAGGCGAGCAAGTCTTATTCCTCGTTCCTCATTCCTAGGAGCCCTTTTTATATGTGGTACTTTTCGCGAGCTCAAGGAGTGAGGAAGAAGGAACTAGGAATTGAGCGGCTTAGACCAATATACAGCAGAGCTATTTACATATTCTCAAATCGTAGTACAGTAAATTTCTTAAGTTTTTCGATGAAGACCGATATTGATGCTTTGTGGGATAGGGTTGCTGATGCTTTTTCTGTAGCTGAGCGTGATCAAGCAAGGGCAGCTCTATCTACTGTGGTGACGCAGGGATTGTTAGATGATTGTAAAGATGAATCCTTTTTTACCACTCTACCTCAGTGGTTACTGCAATTTGCTGGTATTCCTAGTGATTGGGCTGATATGCGAATTAGTTTAAGAACCAGAGTACAATTAGAGGTACTGTGGTTTCGTCGACAGATTGTGGCTGAAGTAGCAAGCATTGAGCAGGTAAATACGCCAGAAAGTTTAGCCATACTGAGAAGAGCTATGCCTGAAGTAGCTGCTCAGCTTGAAAAAGCCCCGCCTATTGCGACGATCCCTCATTGGATTCACAAGATAATGAACAACTTTGTTCGTTACTTTATGGTTGTAGATACCAGAAAAGCTTATTTAGAGTTATATGCTGATTCTCCTGAGACTGCTGCTGCTTATGCCCGCTTAAGAGAGCTTCATGCTATTGTTGATCAACTGTTGCATGGTAAGCAAGTAACTCAAGTTGATAATGAATCTATATTCTTAGCATTTCCGATATTTTGTGCATTATTAGATCGTGGCTATTCAATAACTGAATTAAGAAAGTAAATACTATTTATTACTCTAAGTAAAGAATATGAAAAAAACTGTGACGCATTCAGCCGGCAAATTATCACTAGCAGCGGGAGCCTTGGCCTTACTTACTTCTTGCCAATCACATGGAGAAGTACCTGCTAGAACCATTACCCGGCAGGTAATAGCCGCTACTTTACCTCCTGATGTTACTGATAATCATCCCCACGCACCAGCTATACGTTTTGTACTCGCTAATAATATTATGATTCCCGAAAGAGATGGGCTTTTTCATCCCGAAGTTGCCGTCACTAGAGGAGCGTTGTTACAAATCTTAATGGATGCGGCTCATATTGAGCCTACTTCTCCAGTAACTAGAGATCCTTTCCCAGATGTATCAAGATTTCATCCTCAGGCTGGTTATGTTTTAAGAGCGCTGGAAATGGAAATTGTCCGTGGCTATCAAGATGGTCCTTTTCGAGGCCAATTCCGTATTGATCGTATAGTCAGTTTAATCGAGACACTAAAAGTGCTTTTATTAACTCAGGGTATTGATATTAATAACTTACCCCGAGGTACAAGTTTTACTGATGTGCCTGCTGGAGAATGGTATGAAGGTGTTGGTTTATATGCTCAGCAGCATCACTTAGTAGATGCACATCCAGATGGCAGCATGGGCAGAGATGATCCTATGACACGAGCTGCAATAGCTGAAGTGATTTGGCGTTTTCTCCATCAGCGTCTGGCCCCGAGGCTTCGGTAAACGGTGCTTTGTTGACAATATGTATCCTGTTGTATAGTATCGCTTTCCTACTTTAATTTATGTCTAAATTATCAGCAGCTTTACCTTTGCTCAGTGTATTAGGATGTGCTTCTATTACATCAGTGCCGGTAGCAAATCAACCAAATTTAGTAACAGCTGCACCTGTGGCTACTAGGAATGTGTGTGCTCAAGCACAAAGTAACATTTCAAGAATACGTGCGGCATGTGCTACTACCTTGGACCAGGTAGGGAGAGAGGAGTCTCAGCCTCGTAATCATTGTTTAGGCACATTAGAATTTATTGCCAGTGTACAGGAAAGATTAGCTGCTATGCGTGCACAGTGTAGAGAAAGCATACGTCAAAACCCACAAGATACTTGCATGATAGGGGTTAGCCGTGCTGAACAAAGCATTCCTAGAATGCTTACTGTACTATCATCTAAATGTGCGACTTATCGTCAATGCCGTATTCGTTTAGCCGAAGCTTTAGCAACTCGAGATCAAGTCTGTCGCTAAAAAGTACCACTTCCCAAATCCTTGTCTCAGTCTTCGTGTTTGTCTTCGTCTTCATGATCTCGCTACTCCTCCCTCATTTCACCCAACAAAAAAGGTCCTTGTAACACACACTGACAAGGACCTTCTTCGAAGTAACTGAGAAAACAATACTAACGTACTGCTTCTTTGAGAGACTTACCAGCTTTGAAATGAGGTGTCTTCATAGCTGGGATCTTGATACGTTCAGTTGGATTACGTGGGTTTACACCTACGCGAGCATTACGCTTGCTAACCATGAAAGTTCCGAAACCAGTGATGGTAACTTTACCTCCTTTAGCAAGAGTTTTGCTAACTGAATCCAACAGAGCCGCTACAGCTTGTGCAGCTGCAGTTTTGCTGAGCTTAGCTTGCGCTGCTACAGCATTGATGAGATCTGACTTTGACATTGTGATTCACCTCCTTTCAACATTGTAGCTTGATTAGAATTTTATATGCTTTTTCAGCATACCGAAGCCATCTAAGCATACTCAGATATGAGTGTCAATAAGAGAAATGGCTTTAGAATTTGATTTTTTTGTGTCTCATGATGATGCTCTGCAAAAAGCCAAGGCCTATAAATGAGGTTATTAGGTGACTACCGCCATAACTGACAAAAGAAAGCGGCACTCCAGTAACGGGTAATAAGCCCATATTCATGCCGATATTCTCTACCATATGAAAGAAAAACATGCCGAGAAAACCTGTGGCCATCAATTTACCAAAGGCGTCTTGAGCGATCATGGCGACGCGAATAGTACGGAAAAGAAACAGCACAAAAAGTAGTATCAGTATCGTGGCTCCCAAAAAGCCCATTGATTCAGCAATATTAGCAAAAATGAAATCAGATTCTTTGACCGGCAAATAATTTAATTGTGCTTGCCAGCCTCTACCGACACCTGCCCCCAAGGCTTTACCTGAACCAATGGCAATAATTGCTTGATCTACCTGATAGCCAGCATCACGATGATTTAATGAGCGCAAAAGTAAATGATCAGGATATACTGCTAAGCGCTGAAATTGATAACTATCTTGGCCGACGACTTTTAGCAAAGCGACAAAAGAAATAGCAGCAATTAGCGTGCCAAAAAGTAAAAAGTAAATAATCTGCTTCCAAGGTAAATTAAGTGCCAAAACAATAATTAGCCATATGGTAACAAAACTCAATGCGGTACCAAGATCAGGTTGCAATAATACTAAAAAAAGTACTGGGATAAGGAGTATTAAGGAGACCACGACATCTTTCAGAGTATGAAATGTCTTTTTGCTCCAAAACCGTGCCAAAGCTAAAATAAAAGGAATCTTTACTAACTCAGATGGTTGTAATTGAACAAAGCCCAAATCAAACCAACCTCGAGTACCATTGCGCACGACTCCAAACACTAATACCGACACTAATACTAATAAGCCTACTACATACAGTATATAAGCTGGCATCCTGAGCGTTCGGTATTCCGTTCGGCTAATATACAAGCTAAGTCCAATACTAGGCAGTAAAAATATCGTTTGCCTAAATGCTGTACTTGCTAAAAGATTTTGTTGGCTATCACCAGCTACTAAAACAACTAGCCCAAATAAACTGAGTACAACTGCACTGTAGAAAAGCCACCAGTCAAACTCGCGCCACATTATGCTTTAAGCAGCTACATTTGTCTCCACCTCATCCTTCAAACGTGCAGCCCGGCCCACTAAACCACGCATATAATACAACTTAGCTCGGCGTACTTTGGAAGATTTTACTACCTCGATCTTCTCAATCTTATTGGAAATCAAAGGGAAAATACGTTCTACACCTACTCCAGAAGCAATTTTTCGTACAGTAATAGTGGTCTGAACAATTTTTTTATTATGCTTAGCGATGACCAAGCCTTCAAAAATCTGCACCCGTTCCTTTTTGCCCTCAACAATCTTTTGATAGACTTTAACTACATCACCAACATTAATTGCTGGCATAGTTGGCGAAACAATATTTTTAGTAATGAAATCAAATACCTTGGACATAGAAATTACGAATTACAAATTACGAATTACGAATGGATAAGAGTTTATGCCATACGCAGGAGGGATTCTAACGACTTGCTCTTAATTAATCAAGATTCTGCAAAATATCTTGTACTTTCGCTTCATCAGCTTGTTTTGCTTCTTGTTTTTGCGCAACTACTGACGGATCCTTTAGGGCTGCTTGCGATGCTTCATATTTCTTTTGCACTTCAGCCATTTTGGCATTGTGTTCTTTGTGGAGTTCAGCAAAGCGCACCTGTTCACTTTCAAATACCTGCAGCAACTGATCTATTTGTGCTTGAGTGATTTGACCAATTGCTATATCCAAGAAATAGATCTTCTCTGCATAGGTAAGCGAGTATGATCCTGCTACTAATTCCAATAAACGCTTAGTATCGTATTTCAGATTATTCGCAGCGATGGCATGATTTACTAAAGCTGCATGTTTGGCTTTGGTTTCTTCATCAGAGAAAATAGACAAACACTCATCATCTCGAGGGTCTTGGCTTTTGCCTACTGGAAATAATGGAGCCATTGGATCTGGCACAGGCGGATTGCTACCGGTATTAGTAGTACCAGGAACATTGACGCCAAAATCATTTCCTTGCCCGGTAGAACCTGATTGATCTGATGGTGGCGGAACAGGATTGTTAGTATCAAACATAAGTAAAGCAAAAAAGTCGTCACTATTTAAGCATAAAACAGCTTTATGCACCAATTCTTGCTAGAATTTCTTGATTTACGAAGTCCTTGCGGACTCCATACTTTAGGCGTGAAAGCTCTTTAACGGCTTGTGCAATACGAGGATTACCCTTACCGCTAATTTCCCAAGGTTTGATAACATTAAGGGTGAAGGGACGAGTTGGTTTGTTATTGACGCATAGCTTGAGAGCAGCCTTGAAGTCACCAATGTTCAGCAAGTCTTGTTCACTAAATACGGGGGCCATTTCTTTACCAATAACTTCAGCACTATCGACACCAATTTTGTAGGAGAGAATAGTACCCACATTACCAAAGACAGCATCACGAATTTTGGTGTCGTTTTTGTTACGAATCAGTTGGGGAATAAATTGATGGGCCATAATCAAACCTAAGCGATATTTACGTGCTTCAGAAAGAATAGTCTCGATACTATCGGTAACGAAGTTTTGGAATTCATCAATATAGAGAAAAAAATCTGTTTTTGGCCCGCTTACCCTTCTCATTGCCGCCACTTGCAGTTTGGCAACAATAATCATACCAAGAAGATTGGCATTAAAATCCCCCACCATTCCTTTACAAAGATTAACCAGGAGGATTTTTTTGTTATTCATCACATCAGAGAAATCAAAGGCAGATTTAGTCTGGCCGAGAATATTGCGCATCAAAGTGTTGGTGATAAAGGCACCAAATTTAGCGGCGAAGTAAGGAATCATTTCTTGCTTTTCTCGAGCACCAGTCATAGCCATTTGTTTTGTCCAGAAAGACTTTACAATGGGATTTTGCACCTTTGCTGATTTGAAAGATTGCCAAGTGTCATCGGTGAAAAGACGGACAATGTCCGTGATACAGCCACCTTCTGGGTCATCCATCAGGGTAAGACAACCATTGCGAAAATAATCTTGCAAACGGGGAGAGAATATTTCTTCCCCATAGAGCTTGATCATGATATTGAGAGCTTCAGTGGAGATAAAATCTTTTTCTTCAGGAGTAGTAGCCTCCAAGATATTTAAGCCCATTGGCCGATCGGTGTCGCCTGGATTGAAATAAATCACGTCTTGCACCCGAGATTTAGGAATAAACGGCAAAATATCCTCAATAAGTTCACCGTGTGGGTCAATTACACATAATCCATTACCAAGCTGCAAATCTTGGCGAATCATGGTTTGTAATATGGTTGATTTACCAGTACCGGTTTGCCCAATGACGTAAAAATGACGGAAACGATCAGAGTGCTGAATGCGTACTTCCTTAATCTCACCACGGTAGACATTGTAGCCCAATAGCACACCATCTTTAGGTAGTTCAGCTGGTGCGGGAGCGATGCGGAATGACTGCCAAAATAAAGCAGGGCTAGAATTGAAGCGCGTATTTGGTAAATGAAAAATACTAGCCACTTCCTCAGTATTAACTATTAATTGATTTCTTTTACCTGGTTGTAATTGGCGTAGTAAAAAATAACGTTCAATATCTTTCTTGGCCAAATACTTCTTACTTACTAGACGATTGAGATCAGGACTAGAAAACTGATTCAAAGCAGTCAAAATGTTTTTCATTTGCAGCTTGGCATTGATTTCTGTGGTGCTGGTAATCACAATGCGTAAACTAGCTGAGAAAGCGGTTTTATTTACTTTGCCTTCAATTAACTTTACTTTTTCTTCTTCGCGGGGAGTTAATCTCTTGGGCTCACTTTTGCTACTGCTAGTGCTGATACTGGTAAAGAAATGCCACAATGCTTTAAGTGGACTAAATACGGTAAAGTTTCCGGGCAATGGCTTGCCTTGAAATAAATCTTTAGCTACTTTCTTACCCTTTTTGGCGCGTCTTTTATTTGGCACACTAACGGTGAGTTGTAGGCTAGCTAAATCACTTTCACCTAATTTGCTGAAAGCATTAATTACGGCATTCAATGGATCTGATTCCAATTGGCTATAAGTCCTCAGTGGTAAATAGTGAGGTTCTTTGAATACTAGTAAAGTACTCTCAGTTGCCATTCCCTTTTGGAAAAGTGGATACTCCGGCAAAGTGTCTATTGAAGCGTCAGGATAATAAGAAGTGATTTGTTTCTCTACTATGGTTTCTAAACCACGAGGCACTGCAATATAAAAGTACATGAGTTGTTTACTGGCTACCCACTCAAAAGAAAGTGTTTCCGGATATTGCCAGACTTGATACCATTTATGTTTGAGCAAACTACTAAGATTTACTAGTAACTGCTCCATAATACTGACACTTTCTTTGAAGTCCTTTTCTTTGTCCTTACTTCTTTCTTGTTCTTTGGCATCCTCTACTCGCGGTACAGTGACACGCAAAAATACTAACTTTAAAGCAAATTTGACGGCATGATACTGGCGTAAAAAATGCAGCAAGACTGCAAGGAAGATGATCGCAAGTCCAGTACTAATGAAGAGATATGGCATGAAACGAAAAATACGCTACATTTATATTGTAAACTACCTTTATCTCCAAGTACATGAAGATGACACATCGTGATGAAGCTTTTGTCTGTCAAAATTGTCATAATCCAGTAGCCAAAAGAGGTGGCGGATACTGTCGTAACCATTGCCCCATATGTCTACATTCACTGCATGTAGATTTGCAAGTACCAGGTGATAGGCAAAGTACATGCCAAGGAATCATGGTCCCGGTAGATGTGATTTACAATACGCATAAAACAGTTTTCCAAATCATCCATCAATGCCAGACCTGTAAATATAAACATGCCGTAAGCATTGCCAAGGATGATAATCAGGAACTTGTTCTGAAAGTTACTCGTGCCAGCGCGGAACGGAAGATGATGGACATCTAAGTAGAGCTAAGAGCGAAGAGCTGAGAGCTAAGAGTGCGGCTCAATATCTGTAGGTGGCTAGGATGGGCTCTTGGAAGTCTTCTTGGATATGTACTTGGCCATTATTTTTGATGGTTTCTATGGTGGCTAGATTGATTAGCTCATGATCGTATGGCAATGGCTTTCGATGCAGATCTACTGACATGGTTTCAGGGTCAAACTTGCCCCATAGTTCACTTTCACCATTGATGAGCATCTCGTGTATGCGGCCACTATGAGCAGCAACTAAAATAGCTTCAGGCGCTATCGATCCCTTACCATTGGCAATTAGACTGGCGTATTTGTTAGCAACAGTATCGGCATTGATAGTGAACGTTTCAGCCAAGAGCTGATAGCCTTCTTGAGCTAATTCTTTGTCTGATTTGAGATCAGCATTGCCGATAATCGCTTTATCCAGATAATAGGGATAATGACTCAATTGGCGGTAGCGACTGAGATGCCGTTCGGTACCAGCTAAGATGACGAAGTTTTTATTGGAGAGAAATAACTTTTGGATAGCTTTGTCAATCATGCGAAAGAAAAGGGTAATATCATTTTTACCTTCATCTTTTTGGCCGCCATGACCATGAACAAAACCAGCACGACCATAGTTGGCATTACCATGAGTTTGTAAATGTTCTTCGAGAGCAACGTACTGAAACTCTTCTTCTAAGGAATGAGGGACATCTTTTAAAAAGATACTTTCTCCTTGACCATGGGAACAATAAACTAAGTGGGCATTCGCAAGACTGAGAGCCAAAATATAAAAGTCCTTTTCATACAGGGTAGCTTTTAATAGGGGGATAATGTAAAAGGCATTATCGACAGTTACTTTGTTTGTCACTTCATAGGGCAGAAAGTAATAAGAAAAATGATTGCTGGAGGCAAAAATAGCAACGCCTTTTTGTGCTTTTTGCCAGAATGAACCATTCGTGAGCAATGTTTTGGCTTTAGATAGAATACGATTACTAGCTTTGGGCTCCAACCCTCGTTCCGCTAATTGTCTCTCTGCTTCATGCATTAAATTCTTCCATTGAATAATTTCTTTACTGCTACCTTGACCTGATGCACTGGCAGTGAAATAAAAAGAGACTCCTGGCTCCGGGGTGGCCTGAATTAACTTTTGTAGAGCTGCCTGGGTAAGAATAGTCATAGAATTGAGAAGTTAAAGACTAATCCAACTTGATAACCAACCTTCAGTATACTGCGAATAAAAATACTAAGAAAGCAATTATTGCTGGTGATCTATTTTTGTTGCCTTTTTGAGAAAACTTGTTCTCATTTAGGCATCCGTTACCACTGATTTTCTAGCTATGCTTGAGCAGTAATCTTTTTCTCTATTTGTTCCATTGTTTTCTGAAATTCTATTTCCAAATCAATATTTAGCTGCTTGGCTAAAACACAAATTGCCCATAAGCAATCAGAAAGTTCATGACCAAGCTTTTCTTCATAGTCTGGAATAGTGCGAAAGTTGTTTTTTGCCATGATCAGTTTAGTGAGATCCCCAACATCTCCTACAAAGGCTTGTAAATACTCAGCCGCAGTCCAAGCAGGTCTACCGACTTGTTGATTCAATTGAATATACTGATTCATCACGGCGATTGCTCTATTTTGCAATTGGCTGAATTCCATAATAATAAATTAAAAATAATAGTGTGGTGCTCTGAACTTCATTGTGAATAGTTGAGATAATAATCTAATACGCCAAGCTGAAGGGTAAAAAACTTTTCGGGGGTATTGATCAACATTTCTCTTAAAGCATTTTTATTAATCCAACGAATATCTTTAACCTCATTTTCTTGAGGTACGGGTTCGCTATCTTCTACTTCACAAAGGAAAACAAAGCCAATCCAAGGTTTACCACCTTTAATTTGTTGCTGACAACAAAATGGCATGAAAGCAAATGCAGCATCATCTTTGAAACTATATATTTTAGTTCTCATGTCAGGTTTTATTCTCGTTACTTTTAGACCAGTTTCTTCCAAGATCTCTCGTTTGAGAGCGCCGTAAATTTCCTGATATTGTTCAATTGCTCCAGCAGGTATTTCGAGAGTACCAGAATAAATCGGATCTTTTTCTGGCTTCCATCTTGTTTGAATAAGCACTTCTATCTCACCATTACGCATGCGTTCGATAATTGCTGAGACTACCGGAATGTTTTTGTTGGTAATAATCTGCATAAGAATTCTAAGTCAGTTATATTATTAACCTAACTTTTTTCGGTAGTAAAATTCTCAGATACCGGTTTTCACCTAGCCAAACTATGTGAGATACGCTACTCTCTGCCGCGATCTAATCTTGTTTGTTACTTCTTATGGCCCAGGAAACTATTGTTAGCTTCGATACAGTATCGTTTGAATTTGAAAATGAGCATCAAATCTTAGTTGAGGCGAGCTTTTCTGTGCGTCGTGGTAGTAAGATCACCATTATGGGGCAAAATGGTGCGGGGAAAAGTACTATATTCAAGTTAATTTGTAGTAATTATCGACCAAATGAGGGGATGGTGAATATTGTCCCTGGTCTTACTATTGCGATTGCTCCTCAAGTCACTCCTCTTGAGGATCGTGATTTAACCGTGAAAGCTTTTTTTGAAAAATACTTACATGAGAAAGCTTATGATATTGATAGAAGGATTGATGATGTTTTGGCGGTAGTGAACCTTCATGCTCCACATGATCGCATCATTAAATCTTTTTCTGGGGGCCAACAAGCTCGATTACTCTTAGCTTCAGCATTGATCCAAGATCCTGATCTTCTGTTGTTGGATGAGCCTACTAATAATCTCGATCATGCTGGTATTGATCATCTTACTGACTTTATTATCAATTATCCTAAAACCTGCATTGTTATTTCTCATGATGCCGATTTTTTGAATGCGTTCACTGACGGAGTTTTGTACTTGGATGTATTTACCAAACAAGTAGAACAATATGTCGGTAACTATTTTGATGTAGTACAGCAAATTGAAGTTCGTAAACAAAAAGAAAATAGTAAAAATGCCCAATTAGCTAAAGGCATTCAAGAAAAACGCGACAAGGCTAATGTCTTTGCTCATAAAGGTGGCAAGATGCGTGCTGTAGCAAAACGTATGCGCAAAGTAGCTGATGAATTAGAAGATGATATTGTCGAAGTTCGCAAAGAAGATAAAACTATTCGTAGCTTCATTATCCCCTGCCAAGAAGATTTGGCCGGCGAAATTGTTAAAATTAATGCCTTTACCATTATTCAAGACCATAAGCCGATAGTAAAAAAGGCTTCTCTAGTAGTACGCAAAAATCAGCATTTACTACTGACTGGACCCAATGGGATTGGTAAAAGTACTTTGTTAGAAAACCTAGCAACAGGAAAGGCTAAAGATGCCATTATTGGTGCCAACGTGCGCGTAGGATATTATCGCCAAGACTTCTCTACCTTAAACTTTGCTCATACTGTTCATCAGTCCTTAATGGAAGCGCTAGAATCATCCGCAGGAAAGCCAATTGAAGAGCATTTACGTTCTACCGCTGCTGGTTTTCTCATTACCTCAGCGATTATCAATAGTAAAATAGGAACTTTGTCTGAAGGTCAAAAGGGGCTAGTATCTTTTGCTAGATTGGTTTTACAAAGACCTGGTTTGTTAATTTTAGATGAGCCTACCAATCATATTAATTTCCGCCATTTACCAGTGATTGCCCAGGCTTTAGATGAATATACCGGTGCGATGATTTTAGTTTCTCATGTGCCCGACTTCGTCGCTCAGATACGTATTGATGATGAGCTAGATTTAACTAAATAAGGGAAGCAGCTTCAGCAGGTGTTTCCTCTTAGATATTGAGTGCCAAATTGGCTATTCGCAGAGCTCTTTTAACTTTTCTAGTGCTTTGGGCCAAGCGGCCACCATATCCTTTTCAAAGTCTGCCGTCACTTGCATCTCAACTTTTACCTTAGTAACACCATTTTGTTCAGTAAAGGTATAATTTTCCAATGCTGGCGCCCAGGCTTTCACTGCTTCACTTTCGGTATCTTCTACACCATCCTGAATAAAACCAAGATGTCTGATGGAAATGAATTCATAAGGTTTACTTTCCGCAATTTCGGCAATCATGCCACTTTTCTCGGGACCGAGGAATTTTATTTTTGTTCCCTTATCCCAAGAGCCTTCATAGTAGGAGCCAGGCATAAAAGGCTCAGTCCAAACTTTGTATGAATCTGGTGCCAACATAGTATGCCAAACTTTTTCTTTGGGGGCATTGATAGTAACTGAAAATTCCAGAGTTTTCATGGCAGAAACTTAATGATCAAATCATTAATAATGCTGGATACAGCTTTTGTCTAGATTGAATTGCTGCTATTGATATGGCAGAAAAACACTATTAGCGAAAACTATAAGTTCTGGCAAAATCAGCCGGGACATCACTGGTGAAAGCTATTGGCAATCCATGACTAGTAACTGCTGATACTGATAATCTGATATGTGGTAATTGCCTGTCGCGCATGATCGCTTCGGCCAATGTTGGCGGGATAACAAAAGTGTGGATTTCTTGGGGAGCTAATTGTCTACATAATGAAGTACTACTACAGGCACCATAAGAACCTGACCCTGTAGTATTTGCACATATTTCATTTGATGAGCAACTGGTGCCAAAGTATAAACAATTGGGCTGGGCAGCATGAAGTGAGTTGTAAGCTCGCTGAGTATCCAGTGAAAAGTCGTCAGTATTAAAAGTAAGACATATAATACGTGGATTAAGACCATTATGAATCGATACACCAATACGGGGTATTTCATGACGAGCAATGAAATCAGTATGAGGAGAAAACGAGGGGCGATAAATATGGTCTCTGCCAGGGATCAGTACCCAAGACATCCCTGAGACTGAATTCACCTCATTACTAACCGTATAGTGTATGGCGTGACGGCTATCAGTATCACTAATTAGTTTGTTGGTTTTACCAATATTAATAAACCCAGTCCAGCGTAATCTTTGGTCGCCATCCCGTGGTAAAGGTTCAACGATTCTTTCATTGGCCATTGAACTCCATGCATCTTCGCCACTACTACCATCAGTTGTTATTATTTGGTTACGCCCAGGAGTACGATCACTAGTAAATATCAGCCTTTGCTCTTTCATCATACAATTACCAGAAAAATATACGCGCAAAGGTACGTGAGTGCCTGGATAGGTATATACAAATGAGTTTGGTGGTACATGAGCTGATGCTCGAGGATTTCCTAATTCCACAGCAGCTATTCGGCAATTAGTCCGATCTATATCAGGACTAGTATCCTCAGCGGCATCTGAGATTATTTCCGCATCATTTGTACTAGAGCTGGCCGAGCCAGAGCAACCTAACATAAAACTCGCTAGTAAGAGTTCACGGATAGAAAATGATGAAGAATGGTCTGGATTCTTTAGCATATACTTAATGGAGCTTACAAATGTAGAGAACAATATTTCTTAATCAGAATACTGGCGTACGCTGTTTTTGAAAGCAGCATATGCATCTCTATATTTGGCATAAGCGTCATTGTTCTTATATTTAATACCGAACACATGATGTAAATCACTACCAGTGCCAATTTGCTCTTTGATAGATATTAGTGAACGATAATAGGAGCTATCTTTTGCTTTAATAGTGAGCCAACGAATTGTTTTGTCACCAAATTGCCCAGGATAGTCGTTCTCTTTCCTAGTTTCAGTTTTTTCACTCACTTGTTCTTCAGTATTACTAATATTTAAATAGTTTTCTGGATTGCCTCCCCAAAGAGGAGAAAAGACAAAGAACTCTACCGTGCTATCTGGTGAAGTAAAATATGCCTCATCAGTTTGAACAGAAGTTATTGCATTAGTTTTATTTGTCGGTGAAGTAGGCCTAGGGATGAAGTTGCTAGGATATTTGATATCAAACCATGATCCTCGATACAAAGTGACACCAGCTTGTGTTGGCATGGGACTTTGAGTAACTATATCGCTTTGCTTCTTTACTTCAGGAACTGTTTGCGTTTGAAGTTCCTCAACTGCTTGAGGTAATGGAGATAAAGAGACTTTTGATTGCGGTTGGCAACCAGCAATCACTAATAGAGAAAAGCACATTGAGAGTGATACCAAAGCTTTTTTCATAAAATGGCTCGAGATTATTAAAAGTTGTTAGCATATCATAGCTTTAGCTTGATCGCCAAATAACTTTACGGAACGTTATTTAATGTTAAGCTCCAGACAATAATAAATTTTTATGCAAGACTTCTCTGATCAAGCTATTCAATCCATGGTGCATTTTTTGTTTGAAATGGGTCTTTTGGCTCGTACGCCTCGTAGTGGTCTTTGGTATTTGGGCACTGGCAAACAGAGCGTGGCTGAACATATCAATAGAGTTTCATATATAGGTTTGACCTTGGCAAAAATGGAGGGGGATGTGGATGTAGCTAAGGTAATGCAAATGTGTCTTCTACATGATATATCTGAGGTGCGGACTGCAGATCTTAACTATACCCATCAAAAGTATGTGAAAGTAGATGAAGAAAAAGCATTGAAAGACTTAACAGACACCTTGCCTTTTGGTGACTATATCCAAGAAGTTTTACATGAATATCATGCTCGGGTAACTAAAGAATCAATACTAGCAAAGGATGCTGATAATTTAGAATTATTATTAACTCTCAAAGAACAATTAGATTGGGGTAATAGTAGAGCTGGTGAGCGACATTGGCTTCATACCACGGCTGTTAGAGTGAAATCCGATTCGGCAAAAAAGTTAGCTGAAAAAATTATGGCTACTCATGCAGACAATTGGTATGTAAGTAAAATTAAAGAAGAGTGGTTTATCAACAGAACGAGTGATGACCAAACATGAGAATAAGACTGAAGAAGATGAACTCTGAGGCGCAAACTAACGACAGAGAGTAGTGATTAAACACTTTAACTCACCCCTCGTCGTTTTTTTAACTTACGAGAAAATGCTTTGAAAGCCAAATTTTCTAGGAAGCACTCAAAAGCTTTTGTTGGTAAACCCTTGAATATATCTGGTTTATCAGGAACTCTTCCATGATCATGCACATGTCCTCTAAGTAATGAGTCCAAGTTTGGCTCATTGCCAATTAAACTGTAGTCAATACCACCTGGAATTATTTGAGGATTCACTCCTGCAACTTGTTCTAAACGAATAGTTTCCATTACTAAATCATCACGTAATCTCTCCGGGGAATACCGCCAACTTACCCAATTGCTAATAGTATCGAATGATACATCAGCAAATGCTGTGCTGGTTTCAATAGTATCTGAGCCAGGAACATGAATTGCCATAGCAGTAATAACTCTCACACATGTAGCTAAATATCTGCGACTATACATATAATCTAACAACCAACGTTTTCGATGACTTTGCTTTTTCCACCAATCTTCTCCATCTTGATTATGAAAAAGTTTTCGTTCAAGGCCAAAACCGGCACTTTTAGTAAGAACAGCATCAATAAATCGCATACTACTATATCCCTGCATCATTATACGAAATAGTTCTTCAATTTGATCTGCAGCTTTTTCCAGAGATCGAGGCTTATGAAAAACAACATGACTGATTGGTGCTAATAAATCTAAATCACTAATGCTCCCCATTTCAGTAAGGAGGCGAGCTATCTTTGTTTCTGCAAGATCTAAATCTCCTAAGCGTTTAAAAACTTCGTCATCCCGAGAATCTAGTACATCTGTATAACAACCATTAACTTTTGGTAAAACCGTAGTCGCTAAAGGTACAGTATCTAAGCCAACCACCATTCGAGTGGCCGCCTCTGGATGATTATCCAATACCCAACGAACTTTTTCTCTTGCAATCATAGTTACACTTCCCCAATTTTCAGCATCACATAGTCCTTCATCCATAATGTTATTCCAAGCAGCTCTTTCAATGTGATCTGGTACTGATACTGTTTCTACCTCTCGGTTTAAAATTATTGCCAATCTTTCTCTCCGAAAAGAAGCTCCTGATGCCAATAATGGACCACGTTTTGACCAGTCGGTAATAATATCTCTAGTATCAGGATGTAAATCAGCTAGCATTTAATCTAAAAATAGAGAGGTATTTATACCATGGCTTCTTGGGCGTGTCCACGTTACTGTCTAGCTGAACCAGATGAGTTTAGTTCTTAAGCTAAACAACTCATGTAATTTTATTAGGTAACACTAACCATAAGTACTGCCTAATGATCTGTTTGGTTTCGCGCTTAATTAGTACTATTCTTTTCCTGTTAAAAGATTCCTATGGAAACTGTTCGTATACGTGACAAAAAGACTTTTTCTATTTTGCCTGCTGAGCAGCAATATTGTGAGCAACGCCGGATTCCTTTAGCACAAGTCACTCCTTTAGAAGGTTTTAGGGAAATGTTCGCCTTTAGAAATGAAACAACTTTGTTCAATCGTATCTGTGATAAAAGTGGTCGAGATATCATTAGTATTCACCGACCAAATACAGCCTTCCCAGTGTATGCTCAAGATATTTGGCTTAGTGAAGATAATGATCCCCTGCAATACGGCCGACCATATGACTTCACTAAACCTTTTTTCCAACAATTCTTTGAGCTTTCTAATACTGTCCCTCGTGAAGCTCAATTAACCCTCAATGCTGAGAATAGTCCCTATGTAAATATTAATGTGAATGTAAAGGACTGTTATTTTACTTTCAACTGTCTCAATAGTCAGGAATGCATGTATGGCAATAAAGTCTATTCCAGTAGGGATTGTATAGATAATATCTATATTTCTAACTGTGAGCTCTGCTATGAATGCATCAACTGTCATGGTTGCTATGATCTCAAGTGGGCACAACATAGCTTCAATTGCAGAAACTCCCTGTTTCTTTATGGCTGTCGTAATTGCTCGGATTGCTTTGGTTGTGTTGGCCTAGAACATAAACAATTTTGTCTGTGGAATCAGCAATATACACCTGAAGAATATAAAACCAGAATAGCAAAGCTTTTTACCGGCAAATGGTCAGAGCTGGTTACATTGCAGCAACAGTTTGTGGAGCTCATAGCATCTTCAGGCTATGTATATAATTCAAATGTGAATAATGTAGATTGTACTGGTGAATATATTGATAATTGTAAAGATTGCACCAACAGTTTCATCACTAAAAATAGTGATCATGTTAGTGACTCATTTAACATGCAAAACTGCAAAGACTGTATGCGTAGTAGTTTTATCTTTGATGGTCAATTCATTTATCGAAGCTTTGCCATGAGTAAGGGACCATACAATTGTCAGTTTTGTTATATGTCTCCAGGGCTTGCGGAAAGTCAGTATTGTGCGTATGTATTTCACTCGGAAAAAATGTTTGGGTGTATCGGTTTCCCTCGCAGATCTGCCTATTGTATTCTGAATAAACAGTATAGCAAAGAGGAATATGAAAATTTATTGCCCCGAATTATTACTCATATGAAAACAACAGGAGAATGGGGACAATGGTTTCCGCTCTGGATGAGCGACTTTCCTTATAATGATACACTAGCTCAAGAGTATTTTCCGCTTACTCCTGAACAGGCGCAGCTTATTACTGCTCGATGGAATACCAATAAACACTATCCAGTTACAGAAAAAGTCAACACAATTCCAGATGATATCCATTCAGTTACAGATAGGATACTGGATGAAGTATTACAAGATCATACTAATAAACGGGCTTATAAACTACAAAGAAAAGAACTCGAGTTTTATAGAGAGCATACTATTCCAATACCTCGTGAATGTTTTGATAGTAGAAATCTGAGACGCTCTAAAGCATTGATTGCTTTTCAATGAGGTGTCGATGCAACTTGAAGTTTGATACCTAGACCAATTAGCATTACCATTTTGCTGAATAGCAAATTTTATTTGATTAATGCAGTGGTCAAATGAAAGTTATTTTTAGCAATCCTTTCACAATCTGCATTGCAATATACTAAGATGTCCTAGAGCTTTGCAAGGTATCGCAAGATATCCTGATGTACCTTTGATTGCGCCAAGAAATCTACTAGAAAAGGTCTTGAAGAGAATCGGTTAATTAGTAGTTGTGCTATTTGCTCAGTAATCCAGCATGCCACAATTGCAGTATGTCCCTGACGTAATGAAAGGGGAACCTAATATTGCAATATCCTTTTCTTTAAAACAGCCTTCCCTGAACCAGTCTTAAAATAGCTCTCTAACTTATGTACCTGCACTTCAGTCGGCAAAACAATATAACCAACAAGTCCTAATGGTCGGTAATGTTTGGTGGATTGGACATTGCCATCAGTATGTTGCTGTAGTCTTCTTTTCAGATTGCCGGTTGAGCCAATATATAGAAAATCTGATTGCTGACTTTTGAGGAAGTAAACAAAAAACATAGATAAAGATTAAGCTCTATCTAGTGTAGTGGAGGAAAAATGAAACTTTGGTTCACCTGCTTATTTGTTGAGAATATAAAAAGCTAGCTCAGTAGTGAGCTGTAAATGATCATTAGGCATTCTTGCATGCCGTGGCATTGCCTGCGCGCTAATCGCGACTTCGGCAGCCTAGCACTGCGCTGACTCAGCGGAGAGCAATGTCTTCAAACAAACAGACATGTAAAACTACCCTTCAGAGATGGCCCCGCCAGCCGAAGCTCTCCGAGCGCAGGCTGGTGGACAGTACAGGACTCGAACCTGTGACCCTCTCGGTGTAAACGAGATGCTCTACCAACTGAGCTAACTGTCCTTGAAATATCTAAAATTACACTTTAAACACGGGTGCACTATAACGATGTTTAAATTAGCTGACAAGTATTTTTAAATCCAGGTTTATTCACATGATAAATAAGGCTTTGCGAAAACAAAAGCTTGGGTTTAAAGCTTTTTACATTGCCTCAACAAATTGTCGCTTGAGCTTTCTTTGTTTGAGCTTGACTGCCAGAGCTGGAATGCCAAAAAAAGCGCTACTTCCTATCACCAAACTAGCGGGAACAAAATTTCCCACCATCATGATAGTTAGAAATGCCATTTCACAGTAAAAAAGTGGGTGATGAAGATAAAACGCCATCCAGTCATTACCTTGCTTTTTTACATACTGTGCTAACTGACGACGAGAATGTTTAAGAAAGAAGCCACGCATGCTGATATCAAATGGCCACAGAAGTGGTACTCCGCCTACCCACACCATATCCATGATAATATGACTAAATACACCAATACTTACTAGCACTACAACCTGATATAGTAATACACTACCGGTGAGTAGTGAAATCAATAGTAAAGGTATGAGTATGGCCAAATAGAACAGTGGAGCGTGCATGAATGTCTGTCTATGATTGACTGCATCTGCAGTGAATATGGTATTTTTACGCTTTTTGAAAAGCATGTAATACAGCAAATCAAAATCAGGCAAAGCTCCGGCAACAAATCCTAGAGCAAAAAGCCATTTATTATTGCTTACATTCCAACGGTTGAGGAAATAGGCTGTGGTGGCTGCTGTTGTTACTACATGCGTAGGAAACATCATAACAATTTTGCTAACAAAAACGATCAAAGCCAGGCTATCATAACTAAACTATTGTGCCCAGTTTACAAGGCATCTTTTTTGTCACCTAATATTTCTTGTAAACTAAAAATATCCTTTCCTACCCACTCGACAGAAATACATTCCAAAAGGAACTCTTCTCCTGCTGAACCTGGATTGTAAAGTGGATCACCACACAAAGGATTCCCAATAGCAGCCAAATGTACACGTATTTGATGACGCGCACCCTGAGTAATAGCTATTTCTAGTAGCGTATTTCCCCCAATTAATTTAACTACTCGATAATCCGTAATAGAGTCTCGCCATTGTCCCCTCTTTTTCTGTCCCGCATCTTTATAAACAATCATTCGTGACTTCTTGGTGGGATGATGCGCAATTGGCCAATCGATGTAACCAGCAGCTCTTTCCATATGTCCCAACACTTTGGCAAGGTACTTCTTCTTAATTTTTCCCTCATCTGCTGCTTTGATGAATGATTTGAACGCTTGATCATTGCAAGCAAACAAAACCAAGCCTGAAGTAATAGTATCAAGTCTATACAATAAACCTCCTTCACCCACCTTAAATCCATTCACTTGAGATAATTCAGGAAATTGAACAAGTACCTGTTCTACCAATGAATCCGGCTTTTCTCCTGGCGTGGTTGGTACATTAGCAGGTTTATATACCATTAAATAGTCGCCTTTCTTTTTGTATTGTAATACCACTAGAAAATTTTAAGTATTCCAAGAATAAGGAAGATTCATGGGAAATACAAACAATAAAATATTCTTAGGCAACATGGCTACCTGCGCGTCGCATGAACGACGACTTCGGTCGCCTAGCACTGCGCTGGCTCAGCGGAGTGCATTATCTGCGAACAAGCAGACATGGCAAACTAAGCCTATCAGTGATGGCCGCGCCAGCCGAAGCTCTCCGAGCGCAGGCTGGTGCTGTGGAGAGGACTTGAACCTCCACCCCCTTGCGAGGACCAGCCCCTCAAGCTGGCGTGTCTGCCATTCCACCACCACAGCATGTCAATTACTAATTCCCAATTACGAATTACTAATTTGAGGGGAGGGATATTACCAGGCTAGAATCTCTACTGCTGTGTATTGTTGTCGATGACCCTTTTTTCTCATATATCTCTTGCGACGTAACTTTTTGAAGACTAGTACCTTATCTCCTTTGCCATGCTCCAAAATCTTACCTTTGACTTCCGCCTTGGGAGCTAAATCCAACTTTTCACCATCTACGATAGTAATGGCGTTACCAAAAGAAACAATATCACCAACTTCACCTGCGAGTTTTTCGATCTCGATTACTTCGCCGGGCATTACTTGTTCTTGTCTACCAGAGACATGGATAACTGCGTACATAAGAAACCTTAAATAGCGCGCACAAAGTAGCACAATAAATAACAATTAGCAATTAGTGATTATTGCTGAAAAGAGACGGCCCACAGCCCTTAAACTGTAACTACTAATTAATAAGCAAGTTATAAGCAATCTTAGCAATTTCAGAGCGGCGAACAGATTGATTGGGGTAGAAGTTATTATTCTGACCAGAAACTATACCTTCATTGGCAGCGTAGTCAGTATATGCACGTTGCATTGGGGCTGCTACATCAGAAAATGATTGTGCTGAGCTCGCATTGAACATGCTGATTTCATTTTGCTTTTGAAAAGCATTTAATAAAATCTGTAAACATTCAAAACGAGTAGCAGGTCGATCTGGATAGAAATAAGTACCTGACTCAATAATGCTCACCATTTCCGCTATTTCTATATAACGAAACATAGCATGACTAGGAGGGACATCCTCAAATGTGAGTACAGGAATTTCTAGTGTTGGGCAATCTGGAAAGCAGGAGGAAATGGTATCACGATGCAAACCCTTAGCTAAAGCGGCATTTACTGCGATCTTCACTACTTCAGCTCTAGTAATAGAATTTTCTGGGCCAAAATTGCCATTACCATAGCCACGGACAATCCTTCTAGTATAGAGATCCATGATATAGCTATAGGCCCAATAACTTGCTGGAACATCCTTAAATGTGGTGGTTGGAGTGTTAATTACTATTGTTTTTCTCAACTCTTGATGAATGGGGCTAGCGACATTTACTTGAATGCTATAAGGCCCTTCACCAACTTGAAGATATGGAGGAGCAACACATTGAGCGCCAGGAGGACAGTTGGTATAAAACTTTTGATTCCAAGTATCTACTACTTTTGTTTCAAAAGGAGCCAAAGTGATACTGCGAAAGTCCATAGTACAAAGAGCTAGCGGATCTAACAAAGAAAGCTCATTATTGTTACGATCAAACACTCTAAAGAAACGATGGCATTGCCCCATTTCATCGATAGTAATGTTACCGCTAGTATCATTAGTAACTTTAATTTGGATTGTTTCCCCTGCAGAATAAGTATTCTGCAGGTTAAGATGGGCTACTGAAGGTGGTAGAGATACTGGCGCTGTAGTTACCAATGTAGCTGTGAGTAGCGAAATGAAGGTGATCATAGAGATTATGTTTCTGTTAGTGAGTACGCAAGCTTGAGAGAGTGTGTTACCCGGAAAACCCCTTTTGCATTTCGCCTTATCGAAGGGGAAGTTTAATGTGTTTATTAAGCTTATTCTCGAGACCAAGTGTTCCTTCCCTTACTTAAGAGAAGGTGACGAGGATGGGTTTGCAATACCCAAGTCACTATAGCATGCTCCACTTGCTCTACCTGATCCAACACATCATTATTTGTAAACCGTAGCACGGTAATGCCAAACTTTTCATTTAGCACTTTGGACCGCCATTGATCATAGATAAGTTGATTCTTATGGTAGCCGCCATCGACTTCAATCACTAAGCGCAATTTAGAACAATAGAAATCAGCGATAAAGTTGGCTAATGGCTTTTGGCGTAAGAACTTAAAACCTAATAGCTGCCTTCTGCGCAAGAGTTGCCAAAGCTTGTGTTCGGCAGTAGTCAAAGGCTTTCTATTCTTACGAGCAAATGTTTTTAGTTTTTTATTGTAAGCAAAGAAATAAGGCATAGTAAAAAAACTATACCTAGTAGTGTAATCTTATCGTTATGAAAATTAATTCTTGCGCAGCACTGCTAAAAATGCTTCTTGCGGAATGGTCACCTGTCCGACCATTTTCATTCGTTTCTTTCCCTTCTTTTGCTTTTCTAAAAGTTTTCTTTTGCGGGTGACATCACCACCATACAGATAGCCGGTGACATCTTTGCGAAAAGCTGAAATGGTTTCTCGGGCGATGATCTTGCCACCAACTGCTGCCTGCAGAGCAATGGCAAATTGTGCTTTGGGGATAATATCTTTTAATCGTTCCAAAAGCTCACTACCTCTTTTATGAGCTTCACCACGAACGACAATACTGGAGAAGGCATCTACTCGTTCACCCGCCACCAGAATATCCATCTTCACCAAATCCTCCTCTTGGTAACCTGTTAGGGTATAGTTCATAGATGCATAGCCAGAGGTAATAGATTTCAAATCATCATAAAAATCACTAACAATAGATGCCAATGGGGCGGCAAAAGTAATATGGACCCGAGTGGGATCTAAATATTGCATATTATTCATACCACCACGGCTGTCTTGAACTAATTTCATTACATCGCCAACATATTCCTTGGGTGTTACTACCTCGAGATTGACAATTGGTTCCTCAAGCTTGGTGATAGTAGCGGGATCAGGGAAATCAGCAGGATTATCAATCATGAGAGTTTCAGTTCCACTCGTGATGCGATAAGAAACGCTTGGTGAAGTAATAATTAAATTCATATTGTACTCACGTTCTAGCCGCTCTTGGACAATATCCATATGAAGCAGACCTAAAAATCCGCAACGAAAACCGAGGCCAAGTGCTTGAGATTTTTCTGGTTCATAAACCAGCGCAGAATCATTGAGGCTGAGTTTGCCCAAGGCATCCCGCAGCAAATGATAGTCATCACCTTCTACACAATAGAGCCCAGCAAATACCATTGGTTGTACTTTTTTGTATCCTGGTAAAGCGGGAATTTCCGGAGCACTCAATACTGTATCACCCACTCGAGTTTCTCCCACTTCTTTTACTCCAGTGACAATGTAGCCAATTTCACCATTTTGTAATGATGCTGCTTCTTCATACTTTGGTCTAAAGTAACCCACTTCAGTAACAATGGTCTTTACCTTGGTATGGGCCATATAAATGGTATCCCCTCTTTTCACTTCGCCACCAAATAAACGTACATACGTTACTACTCCTTTGTAAGTATCATACATGGAGTCAAAAATAAGTGCTTGTAGTCCTTTGGTCTCGCTTAAGGTGGGTGCGGGAATACGTTCTATAATAGCATCTAATACTTGTTCAACATTTTGGCCTGTCTTACCAGAAACAAATATCATTTCTTCTCGCTTCAAACCAAGTACTTGCTCTATTTCTTGAGCAACTTTTTCTGGCTCAGCATGCGGTAAGTCTATCTTATTAATTACCGGAATGAGCTTTAAATTATGTTCCATCGCTAAATAAACATTAGCTAATGTTTGTGCCTCAATTCCCTGACTGGCATCAACTACTAGTATCGCTCCTTCGCAAGCAGCTAAGCTTCGAGAAACTTCATAAGCAAAATCCACATGACCTGGTGTGTCGATTAAGTTTAATAAATGCTCTTTCCATTCCATTCTAACCGGTTGTAGCTTGATAGTGATACCACGCTCTTGCTCAATATCCATAGTATCAAGCATTTGCGTATGCTTCATTTCCCGCTTAGCTAGCGTGCCAGTAATTTCAATGAAGCGATCAGCCAAGGTGGACTTGCCATGATCGATATGAGCAATAATGCAAAAGTTTCTAATCTTCGCCAACATGTTTAAGCAAGGTAAGGACTGAGCATGCCAAAGATAGCGATATGTTCGGGGGAAGGCAACGAGGGGAAATTCGGAATTCGGAATTCGGAATTCGGAATTGGGGGGAGTAAGAAAGAAGTCAGTAGGGCTTTCTGGTTTTTTGTAATGTTGCCTATGATGGTATGATTATTTACTTGGTAACGGGCTAGGAATTCTTTGATTCCTAGGGCGATAGTATATGAAAGTAGGGTTTCGTAACGATCCATAACTCTGGTATGGGGTAGAGCATGAGTGGCGCAGATAGCTAGAGCAGAATTTAGTTCTTGGCCCATTTCCTCTTTGAGGCTAATATCTTTTGCTAAACCGAAACTAGAAAAACTGTATGGCAAACAGCCTAGATAGAGAGTCTCTTTATCATGATAAAAGAGATGGCAACCTACTTCAAAGAGAATAACTAGCATAGGAGCTTGGGGCGATAGGAAATGTACTCCCTGGGTAAGTGCGTCAATGCGACCGACTTTGGCAAAAGTGTATTTGCTGCTTTTTACTGGTAAAAATTCGGTATTGGGACCGGTAAGAACAAAATGGTTTGTTTTATAGCGTTCAGCTAATTGAGCAAAATCATCTTCAGTTAAATTAAACTTTTTTGGTTCAAAAGTAGTAATTACTTGATTATCATTAATAAACCCAAAGCTAGAGCGCAAGTAACCATAATCAATTGCTATTACCCGTTTAGATAACATTGTCATAATGTGCCAATGAATAGATCGAATAGTCTGTCGCTAATGAAATGGTAACCAAGTCAGCGGAAAATGTTTCTTCCCACAATTGATACTGTTCTAAGTAATCACCAATAGCTGCTTTGAAATCACGCTGCTTGCGATCGGAAAAATGCTGTATCGGATCAAATGGCGCCTGTGCAGCCTTAACCTCAATAAATACCAGCTGCTGCTTAGCATCTCTTATCACTAAATCCAATTCATGATGCTTATATCTCCAATTACAATGTTCAACCATATAGCCACAAGCCTGCAAATAATGTCCAGCATATTCCTCAGCAATCATTCCTAATTCTCGTTTCCTTCCCGCATCCCCAATTCGTATGGATTCGGCAGGCTCACCACATGATTCGTAATTCGTAATTTGTAATTCTCTCATAGCCCCCGTATCACGCCTTGATACTTTTGTACCAAGTGATCAAATATCATTTTTTGGACAATATGCATATCTTGATCAGTCAGTGTTTTATCTCCAGCTTGTAGGGTGACCTTGAATGCCAAAGCCTTTTTTTGTTCGCCTAAACTGGTATCAGTAAATACATCAAAAAGCTCTACTTTTTCAATCAGAGTGTTTAGCTTGCTAATGCTAGCTAAAACTATACCAGCTTCTATTGCTTGATCCACCACGACAGAGACGTCAAATAGTTTACTGGGAAACTTTGGAATAGGTTTAAATGTTTTTGCTTTTTGACCAGCATATTCAAGCAATACCTCAAAATCTATTTCGGCAAAAGCAACTTTGCTAGTGATCTTATACTTACTACGAATACGAGCTGATAACTCATAAATATAGCCGAGTACCTTATCGGCAACAAGAATTTCTAATGCGCGACCTTTTTGTAAAGCTAATTCTGTCGGCTTTGGTTGATAAGACTTAGTTCTAAAAGGAATTGCTAAATGATTGAGTAATGCTTCTATAGAAGTCTTAACCTGATAAAATGGCTGAACATTATTTTCTTCACTATAAAGAACAGCGATTCTGCTTCTTTCATTGGGTAAATCATTTTCACTGGTAGGAAGATACACTTTACCTACTTCAAAAGTAGCAACTCTGCTAAATAAAGCACTATTTTTTACTAAGCCATCTAACATGCCCGGCAAAAGAGTAGTCCTGAGATGAGTATGTTCTTCAGAAAGAGAATTCTTGAGCACTATATGATCATGAGCAAATTCAAATTTTTGTAATTCTTTCGGGCCGTAGAATGAATAATGATATACTTCAGAAAGATGGCAAGAATGTGCTAGGAATAATTTAATCTGCTTTTCTAATTCTTGCCATGGTTGCTTAGGTGGCAAAGTAAGTTGTACTTGTGGCAGTTTAGGTTCAATCTTTTCATAACCGTAAAAACGCGCAATTTCCTCAATAATATCGGCTTCACTGCTAATATCTTTCGTAGCACGAAAACTTGGTACTGTTAGTGCCAATTTCTCGCCTTTAGCTATCACAGCAAAATCTAAGGCTTTTAATGTCTTAGTAATAAATGCTTTGGTCACTGGAGCTCCTATGCGATTAGCAATATGAGTACTATCTACGGTGAATTTTAATGGCTTTGGTGGGGTAGGAAAATGATCAGCTACTTTTGATTGAATAGTAATTTCTGCACACTGCTTAAGTAGTAAAAAGAAGCGCTTGGCCGCTAATTCTGCGAGATGAGGATCAAGAGATTTTTCATAACGTTGTACTGCATCTGTACGTAAAGATAACTTTTGGGCAGTGACGCGTATTGAGGTAGGATCAAAATTAGCTGCCTCAAGAATAATTTCTTTAGTATTTTCACTAATAGCTGAGTCGATTCCTCCCATTACACCAGCAATAGCTAGGATCTTTTTCTCATCAACAATTACTAACATGCCAGCAGATAATTCTCTATCGATCCCATCTAATGTTACTATTTTTTCACCCTGTTTAGCGGGACGAATAGTAATATTACCTTGTACTTTCTCGGCATCAAATACATGCAGCGGCTGTCCTAGCTCATGCATGATATAATTCGTTAAATCGACCAGGATGCCATGAGAATTATGACCAATCCGAGCTAAATAATTAGCAAGATACGTTTCATCTTTGATCGCATCCAGGGAAAAATGACAGGCAATATAACGAGGACATAATCGATCATCTTCTACCCGAACAGTAAGTTCTTGTTTACCAAAACTACCTTGGTATATAGGTAATACTTGCAGCTTTTTGTCCCAAATTACTGCACATTCTCTGGCTAATCCATAATGTCCCCATAAATCAGGTCTATGAGTAAGCGACTTATTATCAATTTCAATAATAGTATCATCTTTCCCTAGAGCTTCGGCCAAAGGAGTTCCTGGTCGGCAAGCAAGTTGAGACATATCCTCTACTCCATCCACAGTACTAGGAACACCTACTTCATCACCTCCACAGATCATACCAATACTTTTCACTCCCCTTAGCTCAGCTTCTTTAAGTTCAATTAAATCCCCTTCGCCATGCCAACGGACTTTACTGCCTGGCAAGGCAACAATCACTTTCATTCCCTCTTTAATATTGGGAGCGCCACAAACAATTTGTACTATCTGATCACCGATATCAGTTTGAGTAACACGCAATTTTTCAGCATTGGGATGCGGGCTAATAGATTTTATTTGACCGATCACCATATGAGCAAATTGCTCTGCTGCACTTTCTATGCCATCAATCTCGGCCGTGCGGATATTAAACAGACGAGAAAATTCTTGATTGGAAATATCAGCTAAATCGACAAATTGCTCTAGCCAATAGCGGGAGATTTTCATAAAGAGAATTGAGATAAGAAACGTAAGTCACCACTTTGCATCAGACGAATATCATCAATCTTGTACTTCATCATTACCAAACGGCTAAGGCCCATACCAAATGCCCAACCATTATATTTAGTAGAGTCAATTTTGCCATATTCTAAAACCTTGGGGTGAATCATGCCGCAGGGAATAAGTTCCACCCACCCGGAATGTTTACATACACTACAGCCCTTGCCCCCACAAATAGCACACTCAGCATCTAGTTCAAAGCCTGGCTCCACAAATGGGAAATACCCAGGTCGCAGACGAACATTAATTTCTCGACCAAACATTTCTCTTAGCAGCAATTTCATTACTGCTAGCAAATTACCAATGGTGAGATTTTCATCAATCATCATGCCTTCAAGTTGATAAAAAGTATGCTCATGAGAAGCGTCCAGTGCTTCATTACGGAAGACTCTGCCAGGCACAATGATACGTAATGGCGCACCATACTGTTCCATAGCGCGCACTTGCACAGAAGAGGTGTGCGTGCGCATTACTTTGTGCTCACCACTCAAAAAGAAAGTGTCTTGCATGTCTCGTGCCGGATGAGTCGCTGGGATATTAAGTGCTTCAAAGTTATAATACTCAAATTCTGCCTCCGGACCACGCAAAACAGCAAAACCTAAACTGCGAAAGATATCAATAAGTTCATATTGAACTTGAGTAAGGGGATGAAGTGAACCACCGAGTGACTTACTAGGCAATGTCACATCAATAGCTTCCTTGCTTTCTTGCGCTACCAATTCCTGAATTTTTATTTGTTCTTCCTTATCTTGAAATAAAGTATATGCTTGATTGCGTAAGCTTTGGAGCTGAGAGCCAAATTGTTTTTTTTCTTCTGGAGAAGAGTTTTGTAACCATTGTTTAAACTGAGCATCTAATAAACCATCTTTCCCAATATATTTGCGTTTGATTTCAGTTAACTCAGAAAAGTTTTGCACTTTATTAATCAATTCTGCCAACTCATTTACTTGTTGCTGAATAACATCAATATTCATACTTATGGCGATAAAGGTTTACGATGAAAAGCAAGCTCAATTAAAACCATAACGAGAATAATAATCAAGCCATCCCACCAGAAAAATACTTGTAGGGCTTTGAGTAAAAGTAGTAGACAGAGACCGGTACTTAATAGCACACCTTGTCGAAGGGCTACTACTAAGAATGCATAGAAGATTTCATTACCAGAAAAGAATCTATGCAGGAAAAATATCACCATGGCAAAAGTAGCACTTAGGGCAATAAAAAGAGCAACGAAAAAAGCGAATACGCCACCCCATTCGATTCCTGTGGTGCATACCTGATCAATCAATAGTTCGCAAGGGGTGAGGCGACTAATTACTAACCATAAGGTACTCCAACCGAGAATGGCAGAAAAAAGTAATACCCAGAGATTAAGCATTAGTGTTTTTTAATTGTTCCAAGAGCGCAGGGATTTTCTGAAAATCTGCCAACAATACCGATTGTAAACCACCATTATAGAGAGCTGCTGCCGGATGATAGAGTGCTAAATATACTTGTAGACCATTTTCTCCCTGAGTACGCATGGCCTTGCCATGAACTTCAGATATTTTTTTACCAGGCAAAAAAAGTTCCAATGAATGCCGTCCTAAAGTAACTATTAATAATGGTTTTATCAACCGAATTTGATTTTTTAAGTAATTGTTACAACAGGTAGTAATCTCATCGGGTAATGGATCGCGATTTTCGGGTGGGCGACACTTTACTACGTTGGTAATAAAGACATCTTCTCTTTTCCAGCCAATTGAATCTAAACATTTATCAAGAAATTTACCTGCAGCACCGACAAAGGGCAGACCCTTTTCATCCTCATTCTTCCCTGGACCTTCACCAACAAACAGCACTGGAGACTCAGGATTGCCATACCCTGGCACAGCATTAGTTCTGGTATCGCCCAAGCGACAAAGATGACATTTTTTAATTTGCTCTGCTAAAAAATTGAGGGCCTCCATGATGAAGAATGAAGAATGGAGAATGAAGGATGGAGAATGGGAGCGTCATTCTTCACTCTCCACTCTTCATTCTCCATTCTCAGTGTCCTCCGGACACTAGCATTTATGCCCTTCATTGTCTAAATAGACACTGCCCTTAACCGCTTGTGTACTACTATTTTCCACTGTACTCCAGAGTATTGTGGAAGGTAAACGCAGAGCATTCAACTCTTCTACCGGCGAGGACGTCATGAAGCAATCCTGGGTAACACTAGTTAAACGTAATGGCGAGGCAATACTAATATCAAGTCCATCTAATTGATCAGCAATATATACTTTGAGCAATGGTTTGCTAGTATCACGACTCTTGATAGTTAGGACATCTGTCTCATGTTCTTTTTTCCATTCAGTAAGCAAAGTAGTATTTTTCACATATTCAGCCCCTCTAGTACCATCAGGCAAAACAAAATTAACAGTTTTGGGAAAAAGGATAGCAGCATACTGAGCAATATTCTGAGTAAAGTGTTCTTTCCAATCAGATCTTTCCTCCGGAGAAATGGTCAGTGTGAGTCGAGATTGCTCCAAAGTTCCTCCCCAATGGAAAATATATGGATAGTCACCAATACTTTTTGCTATTTCTCCCCATGCTTTACCAGTGGGAGCATTACCCCACAAGGTCTCGACTGTTTGCCATAAACCAAAGTTCTGACTTTCACCTTCAAGCATCTTTAGCTTGCTCGCTAGACCTTCACCAGCAAATGCAGCCCAGTCACCGCCAGCTAAAATGGCTTTCCGATAATCTCTTTTGCTGCTAATAGGATGATGAAATTGATCAGTAAAAAATAGTTGATATTCAGCATGGAATGGTTTGGTTGGGTACAGTGTTAGTACTAAGTAGCGTACCGTACCTTGCAAATAAGCTGGTAATAAATCAAATTTATACTTTTCACCAATTCCTTGGCCCCACCAATTAAGACATTCAAGTGAGCAAAAAGATATGCCCCAACGTCGACTCCAGGAGGATACACCCGCTTCTTTGAGCCAAGGCATTTCTTGTACAGTATTAAGCTTGGCGACAGTAACAGTAGGATGTGGGGAAATCACAGCGATAGTATCGAACCATTTGAGTTGATAGGAAGTGTCTGATACTACCACCTGCTCTGATCCACCACTTAAATCTTGCCAAGTATTTAGTAGAGCCTCTTTATCTGGTCTATAGAGATAGAGCTCAGCCACAATTTTATCAGTCTTTTTTCTTAGCACCAAAGCATTTGTCTCACCCCAGAAAGGACAATTTAGTAATGCGCAGTCCAACTTGCTTTTCAACGCCTTTAGGCTTGACGGTAGCGGGAAGCTGGTATCAGCTTGGCCCTCCCATTCAAAATAGCCGACAATATCTTGATTGCTAATCTTATTAGCTAATACTAATGGTCGATAAAGATGATATAAAAATGCTGCAATACTAAGACACAACACAATAGCCACTAATATTGCTAGTATCCATCCTAACTGTTTATTCCACAGTTTAGCCATTAGTACCAAAGCGTTTCAAATATTCTTTGTGAGAAAGGCTGACACGATTCTTTACTGGATCAACATCTAACACAACAACTTTGAGCATATCTCCAACCTTGCATACCTCACTAATAGTATTGATACGACGATCAGCTAGTTCAGAAATGTGTACCATACCATCTCTTCCTGGGACTTTTTCTACTAAAACCCCCACCTCTTTTCCTGACATTCTATCTTGAATAATCTTTGTTACTTTTCCTTCAAACACATCACCGATTTCAAATTTGAAAGTAAGACGCTTAATCCATTCTACTGCCTTAGCCATATTTTCTTCATTATTAGAAGAAACCAGCACTGTACCATCATCCTCAATGTCAATTTCAACACCAGTAGAATCAATAATTTCATTGATAATTTTGCCTCCGCTACCAATCACATCCCGAATCTGATCAGGATGAATCTTTAAAGTAATCACCCGTGGTGCAAAGCGAGACATTTCTGGTCGTACGGTAGGTAATACCTCAAGCATTTTGCCTAAGATAAAAAGTCTACCCACTTTAGCTTGAGCAATAGCATCACGCATAATATCAATAGTAATACCTTTTACTTTGATATCCATTTGCAAAGCAGTAATACCCGTAGCGCTACCAGCTACCTTAAAATCCATATCACCACCAAAATCTTCCAGATCACGAATATCAGTAAGTACCTTGTAAGTACCATCTGGCTCGGTCATCAGTCCCATCGCGACACCAGCTATGGGAGCGGCGATAGGCACTCCTGCATCCATAAGAGATAAGGTGCTACCACAAACTGCTGCCATTGAAGTAGAACCATTACTACCCAATATCTCAGTTACTACGCGAATAGCATAAGGGAAATCAGCAAGTGCCGGAAGCACTGGAACTAAAGCCTTTTCCGCTAAATAACCATGACCAATTTCTCGTCTACCAGGCCCACGTGAAGGTCTCACATCGCCAACAGAATAAGAAGGGAAATTATAATGATGCATGTAATGCTTCGTATAGTCCATATCCATATCATCTATCATTTGTCCGTTTCCTTTGGAGCCAATAGTAGCAATGGTCAATCCCTGAGTTTCACCTCGGTTGAACAACGCTGATCCATGAGTGCGAGGCAAAAGAGAAACTCGAGCTGAAATAGGCCGAATATCAGTTAATCCTCTACCATCAGGGCGCTTGTTGTTTACCAGAATATTTTTGCGCAAATGTTTTTTGAGCACTCCTTCCACCACCTCGCTAATAAACTTGGCACTAAATGTATCGTCAAGCGCTAAAACTTGATCCGTTATTTTTTTCTTGAGTACACGTGCAGCTGCATCAATTTCTTTGCTTAATGGATGAGCAAAAATAGCATTAGCATCTTCATCAGATACCATTTCTTTGACAACATCATAGAGTTTTTTCTGGCACTTTTCACCCAACTGTTCTTCAGGGATTCTCAGGGTGTAAGTGATTGGTGTAACATTGCACTGGGCAAGCAATTCATTTTGTAAGGCAACAGTTTTTTTGAGTTCACTATGAGCGAAATCTAATGCCTTTACCATGGTTTCTTCATCGACCTGTTTAGCACCAGCTTCCACCATCATAATGGCGTCAGCGGTACCGGCTACTACCAAATCCAAGCTACTTGCTTCAATCTGTTCATAAGTAGGATTAGTAATAAAATTGCCATCGATAAGACCGATTCGCACACCGCCAACTGGACCACTGAATGGTAAACCAGCCAATGACATAGCACATGAAGCACCAATCAAAGCAATAATAGCGGGATCATTTTCGCCATCAGCAGAAAGTACGGTACAAATTACTTGAGTGTCATTAACAAATCCCTTAGGGAAAAGTGGCCTTATCGGTCTATCAATAAGACGAGCAGCCAAAACTGCTGCATCCGATGGTCTACCCTCACGCTTCATGAATCTACTACCTTTGATTTTCCCCGCAGCATAAAAACGTTCTTCGTAATCAACTAGCAAAGGAAAGAAATCAATATCCGGCTTCGCTTCTGGCATTACAGTAGCTGCAGCAAGGATTACTACATCGCCATAGCGAACAAGCACCGAACCATTAGCTAGTTTTGCCATTTCCCCTGTTTCCAGTTGAAGAGTGCGACCAGCAAATTCAGTAGATACGATACGTGAAGACATGTGAAATAATTATTTACGAAGCCCAACTTCTTGAGTGAAAGCCTCATAGCCAGTGGGATCGATAGTTTTAAAATAAGCCATGAGTTTGCGACGCTTACCTACCAACATTAGCAGGCCACGGCGTGAGTGATTGTCTTTTTTGTGCTTTTCCAAATGCTTCGTCAAGTCATCGATACGTTGGCTAACCAAGGCAATTTGCACCTTGATTGATCCCGTATCTTTGGCATGCGCAGCAAACTTAGAAATCACTGTTTTCTTTTTTGCTCGGTCCATAGATAAATAAATGAAAATTAAGAGCAGGCAGAGGGTAACATAGGAGAGATAGAAGGTAAAGAAAATTACGGATTACGAATTACAAATTACGAATTGAAAAACACAGGGAAAAAAAGTCAGGTTGAAAATGTCCTGGTTTTCAATCTAGAATCTAGGAATCCAAATTTCTTATCTAGCTCTTCGCACTCTTGGCACAATATGGAAATGTTGTGGTGGCCCATGATAACGAACAAAGAGCATGCCTTGGCGAGCAAGTCGCACACTGGCCTGAATCAGGGCTTGAAAATAGCTTTCTGAATCAATACTGCTAATCGCACGTTGATAGCTACCATTTCGCATACGACGCATCACTACATATTGTCTTCTGCTCATATCGATAGCAGCTCCAGTCAAATGTGCACTGCGCGGGCTATGACCACGCAATCGATTATTGGCAGCTCTACTTCTTACTGTACTATTGATCATTGGTATGACGAAAAGCTCTGGGTTCATGCCACCAGTTCTCAAGATAGCATTAAGTTCTTCAGTCAGTTTTTCGACAACCGGCACATGATCAGCACGAATCACCCGACGCCATTGCTCAGTGATATTGGCTGGATCGAAAGCAAGTAAAGGACGTCGATGTGGATCAGCGGCTACAAAAGTATGATCATGCACCATTCCCTGTACCGTAGACTCTAATACTGCATCATTAGCCACACCACCAGCTAATCTTCTCGCCAGAGCATCATTCCTCATGAGCCAGGCATGGACCCGAATATTTCCCTGACTGACATTCCTAGTAGCAAAATTCCAAGCATCACGATTAAAAGGAACTCTAGCGCCCAAGGCCGGCGCATTTTCTACTCTCACAAATCGCTGAGTTTTTATATCTTCTAATCGAGCATGTGCCCAACGATTAAATGCCTCACCTAGCATTTCACCATTGTGTGAAGTTTCGGTAGGAGACACAGAAGGACTAGCTCCAACATCACTTGGTTCCGTATCATTATCACCTTCAAATAAAGCATCCCAAGTATATATCAGTAGAGGGTATGGGACTGATGCTCGACCAAAAAAGCCATCAGTACGATTGAGAAAGTATTGTGTACTGGCTCTGATATAGCCCTGATTCAAAATAGCTTCTCGATCTTCGCCCCTAAGCAAATCTTGCATATCACTATCAGCAAGTCGGCGATCGAGCATATTGGAAATTCGTGTCGGTCCACTATGATAAGCTCCAATGAGAGCAGGAACAAGAAATGCTTCGGGATAGCGCCACACTGGGTGATTCGGTTCAGCCCATTTGCTTCTAAAATGGCGGAAAATATTATCAAACTCTAATGCTGCTACGCGAGCTGATTGCCAAGGTGTTTGAGCAACCGAAGCAAAACTGACTCGCATAGGTCGACCGTTGCTACCACGAAACGCTCGGTTCCAAGCAGAATTGCGACGAGCATCGGCATAGGAAGACCTTTGTGTTTGCATTATACCCACAGCACCTGTTCTACTGATAGTAATATTGGCTCCGAAAGATGTTTCTTGAGCGGGAATACCATTAGTTACTAAACGGGCAAACTGGCTAGCAAGATCTGGTGATCTAGCTTCCAAAAATCTATATAATTCTGTTTCGTGAAACGCAATCATAAAGTTTCGGCGCAGATGTTCTCTCATCGAAAGGCGAGATCCTGGTCTAATTGGTCTTTCTGCATAATTAGAAACAGCAGCGAAAGTACTATCAGTGTCTATAGGGAAACCAAATGGCAATTCTCGCGCAGTATCAATAGTTGTACAAGTATGGTGATTGAGACGCTCTCTAGCCGAGTCCCACCAATCTTGATTTCGCTGTCTTCCCGCTCTAGCTATCACTCCTGGCAAAATAGCTGTTCCACAAAGCTGCCACCCTGTCGGTAAAGGATTGATAAAAGTGACGATAGCATTGTCACTCCTCGGCCTGGCGCGTAAGGCAGTAGCTAAAGATCTAACCGATTGTCCCATGCCTTCAGTAGGAGAAAAGTCCCCCAAATCAACACCTTCATCTGTGTCAGTTATCACTGGTCCTGATTCATGAACATCTTCATCTTCACTACCTGCATCGTCTTCAACACCAGCATCACTTTCACAACCACCATCTTCATTGCAGTCATGCTCTTCTTCATTGCTATTGGTAGCAGCATCACCGGCACTTGCTACTGGAGGAGCAGGATTATGATGATTGTTATTGTCTGAAGATCTAGAACTACAGGCTAAAAATGGTAGTAAGCCAGCAAATAGCAAAGCTAAGCGAGTTCGCTTCGTTGGCGAAATAAACTTTCTAACTTCAACTGATCTAGTAGATTCTGTATGTCTTGGTAGGCGATGTGACATAATTAGCCAAGGTTCATTTTTCTTATATAAGCTTCCATCTGTTGATCAAAGTTTTCCATCGTAGCCCTGAATAATTCATTAAAAGATGGCGCTACCGTAGTATTATCATCACCAAATATATCTGCTAGCACACGAAACTGTGATTGATTTCCTAACATAATCGCAGATACCATATGATCCTCCATACCCCAAGGACTTCTGGCGTCAGTAAGCATTCTTCTTATTCGAGGACCATTGCCACTACTATCACCACCATCACCCATAAAGTAAAAGGCAGAAGCATATTCTGGATATTGTTCTTTTTGGGCATTGAGATCCTCTGCCACCTGACCAATTGCTGGGAGCATTTCAGTTCCTCCGTTAGTGTAAACATGTTGCATGAGACGAGCTTTGATAGTTGACTGAGCCCCATTACCGAAATCATAGCGTTCTCGTGAATCATAGTCCTGCTCAAACCCTTTAATTCTTCTCATATAGTCAGCAAACACATCAATAGAAAAGCGCACATAACCATATTCTTTCTTAATACGTGATAAAAGTTCACAGAGAGCAATTAGCACCTTTAACACTGCCTTGAGTTTACTAGGTTCTATTATACGATATTGTTCATCATGAACCGGTCCATCCATAGAATCACTCACATCCACTAAAAATGCAGCTAAGAACATTGGCTCAGTAGAGCTAGTCCATTCACGGGGGCGAAATACCTTACCAGTTTGTATCGCAATTGGACGGCCCATGGCTTTTTTATCCAATTTTCCTCTACGAGCCCCAGCATAATCTGCAATTCGAGCATCAACTCTTTTTGGCAGGCGCTCCACAAAGTACTCATACCATTGATCCACCACGTCAGCGACCTCTTCTTTGATTAATTCATATTGGTCATGAAGTACCGCATCACGTTCAATTTCCAGTGCCAATCGATCTAACGCTTGAGGATTGTCCTTTTTTAGTTCCGCTTCCATTCTCTTTTTCTCTGCTTCATCAATAAATCCATCCTCTTCGAGCTTGTCTAACTTTTCTTGCAATTCTTGTTTCTTTTGCTCTTCGACAGCGTCAATAATTTCTTCAATTTCCTTTTTCATATCATCAAGTAGCTCTTCCTTGTCAAGATTTTCACGTAACTTTTCCAAATCCTTAAAAGACTTATCAGTCCCATCTTCAGAAACTTTTTGCTTCATCTTTTGTTTGGCTTCCTCCATTTGATCCAATTTCTTTTTAGCATTATCAAGCTCTTTCTGGGCATCATCGACATCTCTATCATCAACCTTTTGAGCTTCTTCCCTGGCTCTTTGCTCGGCTCTGTCTTTAAGTTGCTCGACAATATCTTCCATACTTTCTGGCTTTTCACCAGGTTGATCACTTTTCTCTCCCTCACCATCTCCTGAGTCCTGACCTGGTTCCCCAGGTGTCTGATCGCCACTTTCATCCCCAGGATCTCCTGATTCATCACCCGAATCAGCACTGCCACTTTTATCACCTTCCATACCCCCATCATCAGCTTTTTCACCGCCGTCATTTTTCTCTTTCTGCTTGCCTTGCTGTTTATCTTTTTTGTCCTTTTTCTTCTTCTCAGCAGGATCAGGTGGAGGTGTGGGATCTATACGTACCCAACGATTACCATTCCAGATTACGACCCAGGCGTGACCAGTAGTATTATCGATACTGGCCTTACCTTTTTTAGAAGAATCTATATGGTCTCCTACTACTAAACGAGCAGGCACACCAAGATTGCGTAATAAAGCAATGGCTAAATGGGCAGTAGAATAACATTCCAGATGTTTCGCTGCATCCAGGTTCTGAACATAATTACTAGCATTTGAAGTAGAGCGAATCTGATGCTGCACTCTTTGGGCCGCTTGGAGATCACCACCACCTGGATACACATGATTGCTGCGTAAATACTTCTGTACTTTTAAAGCAATAGCTTCAGCACCAGCTCCACTACCACGCACTGAAGCAAGTAAAGCTTCAGTAGCAGCGGAAAGGGCTCCGGTATAGAGAGACTCTGTATCTTGAGCTATTGGTGGGCTTTCAAAGGGATTATCTTCTTTAACAAACTCTACTGATATTTCAACTGGAGATGATGACTGGGCATAAAAACAGCCATTCTGATCACGCAGCAGATCCACTTTCACACCACCGCTTACTGTCAGCTTGCTAGCATCCAATTCATAACCATCAGGAATAGGAATAGCGGTAATGCCAGTGGTCACATAACCGGTGATAGCAAAGCGATGATCTCCAGGCACACTTCTCGTGTAAGGACCTAATACTTTTTTCTTACTCCAGGTCAAAGTATTCTTATCAAAATAACTTTTGTGGCCTCGGCAATAATAGCCCAATAAAGGCTTTTGACTAGTACCACGAGCTTCAATGACAAAAAATGGCCTGCTTTTCATCGTATCATTACCTTCATCGGGGCCTCCACCTGAAGGTGATGGTGGTGGAGTATGATATTCATCAGCATCCTCAGGAGGAATAGCAGGGTCTCCTTCACCGCCCGGAGGTGGCATTGGCACACCGCCAGGTTGATCAGGATTAATGACCTGAGTTTTTTCGGGATCATCAATAGGATTGGGCTCATCAGGCTTATCTTTCACTATCTCAACAATACAATCACGCAGCCTTTCAAATGCTTTTCTATCTCGTGTTTGAGAGAACTTCTCGTAATGCGGGAAGAGGTAATCAAAAAGATCTTTTTCTCCCGTATCAAGCAAGCTCTGTAAACGTACATACTCAGGATCAGAAACAACTCCTTGGGTATTTAGCCATTTCAATTGTAAAAGATCCAAAACTTTACCAAAGCCGCTATTTGTCTTTAACCCAGCCACCAACTTTTGTCCTTGTAATGACATCGCTTGCTGGAGCTGATCACGCCCAGTAGCACCTAGATTCTCCATGCCTTCATGCACCACAGCACAAAACGTCAAATCATCGTACACAGTGTTCAAAGTGGGAACATCTACTTCTTTATCAAAGAATGCGGCATAAAAGTGCGCTCGGCGACTATAATCATCATTGGTAGCTCGCGTAGAAGACATGCGAACTCTGGCAATGATAGGATCAACACCATAGGCTTTTACATCATCTGCTTTATAGATTAGCGCCTTGGGACGCAAAGCATCTTGCACACTTTTATCACTTGGTTCAGTTTTACCCTCCAAGAGCTTTTGTGCTACTGCTGCTGCCGGTGTGGTGCCATACCAATGTCCCCAATCTTTTCCTGGCAATACCCGAATTTCTGATGCATGACTAATAGCTTCTGCTTCATGAATGCGTTCACGCAAATGGGCATCTACTTTAGGTCTATGACTAGGAGCAGCTGATGGTTTTTTCATTGGCTAGTCTTATTATGGCTTACGAACTGATGTCCAAGAATTCATACCAGCCTTTATCTTTTGCACATCATCCTCATCATCAAAATGAGCCAAAAATACTTCTTCCAATAATTGTTTTGCCAATTTATCAGCATTCAGGTAGTTGAGTGCATTTTTGTCAGTCTTTTGTTTGTCAGGTACTTGCCCAAGCAAATAGGCACAGCGCCGCATTTCACGGCCAGTTACTGGTAAATTAACGGGAAGGCCTTTACTACCAGGTTTTCCTTTCCCTAAACTTTTCACAAATTCTTTACGCAACTTGTCGGTAAATTGAGTTAAAGCCAAAATCACTTCCAAATCAAACTGCTGTACAGGAGTAAGTGGAGTTAAGGTCTGCTGGGGTGTCGCCTTATTTACATATTTATGCCAATGAGCCACAAATTTGTTACGCTTAGGATCAGACTCAATAGACATATCTTTCAAGGAAGGGACAGATCTAGCTACACGCCAAGCCTCCGAAACAGTATAGTCACCTGCAGCATTTTGTAATGGCGGATAAGCTACTTTAATTTCAGTCATACGACTCTGAGTAGCCATTTGGATATCAAAAGTACCTGGGTAACCGATATTGGCTGATCCCGTAAATACTACTCCTGCTGCAGCTTTGATCACTTTTCCACCTGCTGCATTTGAAGTCATAGAGCGCTTATGATCAAAAAGAGCATGCATAAAAAGCTGACCATGCTCAGGCATACCATTGAATTCATTAAGATTGATTATCGCACCAGGTGTTTGCATACCCTGGACAATAATTGAAGGTACCCTAATTGTCTGACTAGCTCCTCCTTCTACTTGGAGCTGAATATCTTCACAAAGAGCAAATTCATCTGTCCACTTAGTACAGTTGAAAGAAAATAATGGGCGGCCGGTTAAATGAGCAAAAATTTCTATGAGAACATCTTTACCAGTACCGGCATGTCCTTTAAGTAAAGTAAAGTCATGTCCCAATGCTAATTGCATTTTGAAAAAACGTGCCATTTGAGCCAAATATTCTTCGGCTGTTTCATCCAATACCCAGCCGTCTTGCCATTTGGGCACTCTATTTTCAGCTATTTCTGCATTTCCGATACTAGCAGGGGCGCTGCTTTTTTCTAAGCGCTCTAATTGGCGAAGTTGAATCACATGATGCTCAGCACAATATTTGCCATAGGCCTCCACAGCAGCTGTACAGCTCGCACGCCATTGATCATAGGCAGCAATCTCTGCTGCATCCGTAATTGCCGGTCGAAGCACACTACCATCTTCGGCGGTAATTGCATTCTTAGTAACGGAAAGACTTTTAGCAACTCCCCAGCGCTTCTTACCAACAGCATATTTGGTGTGAATTTCATCTCTTAGCCTTTTTGCTTCAGCCTTCACAGCGTCCCAATTACCAGCATCTCTCTTGAATGCAGCAAATTCTTTTACTGTCATATAAGTAGCAGGTACTTCTTGACCACGATATTGACTGATACCAGCATACTGTTCTACTTCAGATGACATACTCCATAAGGGTATTCTCCTCTTACTAGCTCCGACAGTCATTTCAAGTTCAGGCTCACCCTTGAAGTCCTGAGCTGACTTTCCATTTCCTCGTGAGCTCTCATCCATTTTGAATACCAAATCAAATTGCGGTCTCACTTGAGTTACTTTGGCTACTACAGGAACTTGATAATAAGGAAATGAATCGTTGCCCAGACGCACCTCACGAGCACCATTAGTGCCAGTTTGCAACTTTGCCGTTCTTTCAATTTCACCAGCGAGTTGAGCCACTTGCGCCTGTAAATGAGCCTCAAGTTCATCTGCGCCGTGAATATCATGGCCACGAACAGCAGCAATGGTTAAGGTCAATGCATGTCCCTCCGGTCCTTGCATAAATACTTCCAAGGCAGCTCTGTCACTAAATTGTCGACGTTTAGCCTGAGCAATTAAGTCATCAATATCTACTCGAACCATACTGCGAGCCTGATGTTTCTTTTCTTCTGCCAATCGCATAGCTTCTGCCTTTTTGGCATCCATAGCAAATTGGCAATCTCTTACTGCATTGTTTACTATCAATAAAGCATTAGCTATTGCTCCTCGTGCTTGAGCTGCACCAGAAGGACAAGCAGTTTCCAATTGGCGCAACCGAGCTCTCACGGCTGGCAACTTCAACTTTTTCCATGTGTCTAAATCACTTTCATTAATCATAGCATCCACTTCTTTGCGCACCTCATTAGCAATGGCATCAAGATCAGGTTGTATTCTAGCGGCAGTATTATTGTACAATCCTACCAATTCACCTTCTACAGTAGCATAAGCATCGCTTACTTCTTGTGCTAAAACTGTATCAACCTGGGATCTAAACTGCGCCAGTGCTTCTAATTCGTTCTTTAAAGCTAAGGCATTCACTAGGGTAAAGTTGCCAATTGCAGCGCGGGTCGTGACAACAGCAGCGGCCATTCTAGCTCGAGCAAACAGTAGTGTTTTTTGGTGAAGAGCAGCTTCAACATCGCTTGCTATATAGTCTGTTTCGAGAGCAGTTGATCCTGACGCTACTATATCTTTTTTGGCTATTTGTAAAGCTGCAGTAAGTTCTTCGGCTCTTTCTAAAGTTGTGGCCGCCTGGACTTCAGGAATAAAGCGCGCTGTCAACGCATCTTTACTAGGTTTTAATCGCACTTGTACCGCTTGAGACAATTGTGGAGCCCGTGGTGCTGCTACTGCGAGACCTGCAGCAGGCTGTGCACTGGTAGCTGCTGCCGGTATTGCTAATTGAGCGACTGCTCGTTTTACTTTTAACTCGGCAGATAGAGTGGCAAAATCTGGCTCCGCTGTCACCAAGTAGCCAGCCTTGTCGACAGCACGTAATTTGCCATTTTGATCTAAATGCACATGAGACAAACTTGGTATCACAGCAGCTTGTTCGCCGGTAGCGATCTCGATCACGATCACATTATCACCGGCATTAAGAATAAAAAAAGTGCCGCTAGGATCCACTTGTAAATTTGAAACTGTGGCAAAATTGTTTTTCAGTGGATATTCAGTTTTCTGATAAGTAGTCAAATCAACACCAATTACACTTCCAGGCCTGCTTGAAGTACAGTAAAAAAATCTTTTTTTGTCTCTCGATAGGCAAAAGTTGTTGCCAACGTTGGGCATATTGTCTGAAAACTTGGTCGTAAAATTTCCAGATGTCACATCTCTGATTGAAATCATGGGTGTTTCTACCAGCACACAATGATTATCATCAATAGGTTTAAGCTCAGGTAGCGTCGCAAACTTCTGGACAACTTTTTCTGCATCTGGTAAGGCGGGATTAGCCAAAGCCCATGGTGCAAACTTACCCCAGTCGCGAGGTGGTAATGGAGCCCCATTAGCAGTCATTTGAAAGGCTATGCCAGCTTTATTGACACCACGCACTATCAGATATTGTTCTCCGTTAAAAGGCACTACAGATGCATAGCCATCAACAATTTGCATTCCCAAGTTTTTGATGGCATCACGTTGAACTTTGTCTACATTCAGCCGTGTTTGCTTCGCTACCAGTTCTTCTATTTGGGCAACAAAAGCCGGTGGTAGATTATTTGCTTTATTAGCAAAACCAATTGCCAGCATGGTTGCAAATGAAAGTGATCGCCCACCGCGACTGAATACCTGACCATATTTATCAGCGACTTGCCAATCAGTCATGGGACGATCAGTCTCCAGTAATTGACCAACTGAACTTTGAGATGAGCGTAACGCGTCAAAATTTTGCACGGCTTCCTCTATCCGTATTTGACAAAGTGCCATCCGATCTTTGCTACCATCAGGAACACGTCCATTGCCATCAAAAAGACGCATACCGCTTCCCACTTGACCATAGGGAGTGACCACCTTTTCGACTACTGCCGAGTAATCCCCCACCATGGTTATTTCCCGAATATTTCCGACATTCGTTGCCACAGGTTCAGCTGATCGCAAGACATTACTCAATTTCAAGCCATCGGAAGCTGGGGCTACTACTGTAGGAGGGGTAACACTTGGTGCGCGAGGTGCATTTGGTTTTTCAAACCCCTGATCGCTGAAAACACCCATAAACTTGTTTTAAAGAATCTTATTATTATGACAGGATTATCAACAAATGACAATAGATTAAAGCATCTAAATACAAAACATACTTTTAGTGGAGGACCAATCTAGGTCATTTCCCCAAAAATCTCAACCATGCCAAGTAATATCATCCATAGTTATCACTATTTGCTATTCATCATGCTATAGTCAGCTATAAAGGCTAAACAATTATTAACTACATGAAAAACAATTCCAGGTAATAAAGAATTTGTCCTAAATCGCACCCAAGCCAACATAAAACCTAAAAATAATAAGGGAATAATACTGCCAATCTGAAAGTGTAATAAGCCAAAAAATATTGCATTGGCCAGAAAAGAAATATAGGGATACCGCTCTACTGGAAGACATATCATACCCCAACCACGAAAAATATATTCTTCTACTGTGGGGGCAATGAATATCGCAATAATTAAAGCGGCAATCACCCCTACCCCTTGGCCCAGAGGTTCAAGCAAAGATGGCTGTTCACTCAAGCCTGGAATGGAATCTATGCCCCAGTATTGTGCTACTGAAAACAATAAGCCAACAAAAGTAAAGTAGCAAAGAAATATCAACAACACATTCCCCACTAGCTGAAAGTAGCCAGTGTTATGAAAAGAAATACGTTTTCTTTCATTGGGGAAGCGGCGAAAGAACCAAAAGTAAACAGTGAAAAGAAATATACTTGTTTGTAAACTATACCCCCAAACGAATGCTAACCAGGGAGTCTCGATATGCCAAAATACAGAGCGCACCAAATCTATCACATTTACTAAAAGTACCACGCTAAATAGCATGAACAAAAATGACAGCCAATTTTTACCAAACAATATTTCTTTCAGTTTCTGCATGGTAACTAAGGGTAATATCTAAATGTGGTTGCAATAATAACTCGGGCACTCGCTCTGGCCATTCAATACATATATAGGCTACCTGATCAAGATCTGGTGCCGGAAAAATATCATCAATATTGCCTACAAAACGGTATAAATCTAAATGATACAACTTTCTCTGATCTTTAGCGTCATATTCCCGAATATAAGTAAAGGTAGGACTAACAATAGGGCGTGTCACACCCAGGTATTTACCTAAGCGCTGAGTAAAAGTTGTTTTTCCGGCACCTAGCTCGCCATGCAGAAAAATAAGTTTACTGGCTGGTACCGCTGCGAGAATTTGGGGAATGTATAAATCAAATTCACTAGGGTGTGAAATCAATATCTGATGCATAATTGCCGCTAAAGCAGGAACAGTATAATATTCATCTGAATCTCAAGCAAAAGGATGTCAGACTCTGCCAAAAATAGTCAAAAAGTTTATCTGCAAGTAACTAGCCTCAAAAAGGAACCAAGCATTGCTAGCAAAGGTACAACAGCCTTGCATTCAGTTTGGCAAAGTGCCAAAGAAAAAAGTATTAAACTAAGTACTAAAATAAAAAGTCAGCTATTTAGACGAAAACATTTTTCCGCCATTGGTCCTCAGGCTGAAACTGAAACACATAAAACTAGTTTCACATCAGCTTCATTAAAAACTTTGCGTGAGTTGCGACGGAACTTTCTGCGTAGTGTTGCCACAGTTTTTATCATGGCCTTAGTATTAACTACTATTGGTACGGCAATTATAGTGAGCTTCATCACCGAAGAAGCGATTCGCATCGTTAATGCTAAATTGGATGTCAGTATCGAGGTGCAAGAAAATGTACCATTAGAAAAAGTCCAGACTTTAATTAAAGAGATTGAGATTCTCCCTGCGATCAGAAGCGTGACATATATAAGCAAGAATGACGCTTTAGAAATATTCCGCAAAGATCATCCCGATCTCACTGAGTTTTTACAAACTTACAATATCAATAATCCCTTACCAGCACTGATCCGCATCAATGTGAAAGATCCCAAAGATTACCAGGAGGTATTAAATTTTCTTGATCGGAGAGAAAATAGTACTATTATCAATCTTACTAAGGCCAGAGACAATTTCAGCGAAAGGAGTCGCATTGAACAATTAATCGGTATTACTGATACCGTAAAGTACTTTCTTTATTTTTTTATTACGCTATTTATTGTGATCGGGGTATTAATTATTGTGGCTACAGTACAATTGAGCTTACAACAGAGAAAACGAGAACTCTCTATCATGCAAGTGGTAGGAGCCAGCTTTCGCCGAATACTCTCACCCTTTATTTGGGAAAGTGTTTTGTTAAGCATTTTCAGTACATTATTAGCTTCTGCTGTCTTAGTAGCCATAGCAGTAAAGCTGACGCCATTGACCATGCAGTACTTTGATAGTCCGACGGTAAATATCGTTCGTTTTCTAGAAATTAATGCTTTACCAATAACAACTATACTACTGGGTGCAGCCCTAGGTATTTCCCTAATTGTCACTCTACTGACAGCTTGGCGTTATCTCCGAAGCCAAAGGCTCTTTTAGTATTGTGATAAACCTGCTCGGCCAAAAGTTCTGGTTCTATATTCCTTAGCTGTGCTAACTTTTGTAAGGTCGCTGGTAAAAAAGCAGGCTCACATCTTTTACCACGCATTGGCTCGGGTGCAAGAAAAGGAGCATCAGTTTCAATGAGCAGAGCGTCGGCAGGAATCTTTTGGGCTATTATTTGCAGCTCAGTAGCTTTAGCGAAAGTGACAATACCACTTAAAGAGATAAAGCCTCCGAGAGCGATGATCCACTCAATATCTCTTTCTGTACCGGTAAAACAGTGCATAATAAATCGCAAACCAGTATATTCCGCAATTATTCTTTGCGCAGCTAAAAATGCATCTCTAACGTGAAAAACTACCGGCAAATTGTACTTCATAGCTAATTCAATCTGGGCCCGCATCACTTGCTCCTGGAGCTCTGGAGAATGAGGATTGCGAAAATAATCTAAACCAGTTTCGCCTATAGCTACTATTGAATGCTCATGCAACATAGTTTCTAACCAACCAGCAACAATTTCATTCCATTCCGATACATGATGTGGATGAATACCGAGAGTGATAGAACAATGATTAAGTTGCGCAACTTGCTTGATCAATACTTGATTGGTGGCATGATCATTGCCTACCACTATGATATGTTCAACTCCAGCGGCTAATGCTCGATCAATAACTGCTGATCGGTCTCCATCGAATTCGGCTAAATGAATATGGCAATGACTATCAATGAGCCTCATACTAAGAAGCGATCAAAAATATTGCTATAAGCACGCAAATGTAAGACATTACTAATATAGTACTTCTTTTCATCCATAGGCTGTACCAAAATTTCAAATTCATAACGTCCTCGTTCTAGCAAAGTAAGTTCTAGCCGAACTTTATTCCCTTGAACCGTATAATGAAAAGAAAAGGGCTTCTCATACTTTTCTTGTAAGGCCATTTGGCTAAACGTCTCTAAAGTTGACGGCCAAAAGATTAAAGGACGATTGCACTTGTAATACTTTTTGCGAGTATTCAAGCGAAGAAATCTTCTGGCAAAGTTTTGGGTAAAATAAAATGTTTCATCTTTGGCCTTGATCACTCCTACACCAACACAATTAAAACTAGCAGTAAGAATATTCGCTCGGTGACCAGGACTTTTCATCAAAGCTTTCTCTGCTTCTTCGGTAACATCATCAAAACCCCGCATCTTGGCGAGATTCTCACCAAAAGCAACATCGGTAATTCCCGCTCCCCGAATTCGATCACCCGGATCGCGATTTTGGGGATCCACATGGGCAAAAAAGTCCTGTTCGGCCATTTGATTGGAATGAGCCCGGGCTACCAGTCTCAAGTCATTCTGCATTGCCAAAGACTTCAAGCCATGGAATTTACGGTCATCGTTAAGCAGTTTCCACATTAGCCATTCTTTGTTTTCTAAACTTTCCGGACGAAATAGATGATGAAACCAATAAAGCAGATGATCTTTAAGCATATTAAGCTGAAAGATTAGCCTGCTCTTGAGCCAAACTTAGTGCTTCAATAATATCATCAATCGCGCCATCCATTTTTTGTACTATCCCAGACCAACTTTGCTGAATACGATGATCAGTGATTCTATCTTGAGGGAAATTGTATGTCCGAATTTTTTCACTACGATCTCCAGTGCCGATCTGAGATCTTCGCATTGATGTTCTTTCATTATTTAATCGCTCGATTTCTTGCGCCAACAAACGAGAACGCAATACCTTCATCGCCTTGGCACGATTTTTCTGTTGAGACTTTTCATCCTGACAAGTAACTACCGTACCAGTAGCTAAATGAGTAATACGCACAGCTGAGTCAGTGGTATTAACACTTTGCCCCCCATGACCCCCAGCCCGAAAAACATCGACGCGAATATCTTCAGCTTTGATATTGATATCCGCTTCCTCTGCTTCAGGCAACACAGAAATAGTAGCTGTCGACGTATGAATACGACCAGCTCCTTCTGTTGCCGGAATGCGCTGGACACGATGGACACCACTCTCATTACGCAATTTACCAAAGGCACCTTGTCCCTTAATCATAATAATCACTTCTTTGACAGCGCCAAGCTCGCCATAACTAGCATGCATCAATTCTGCTTTCCAGCCTTGTTTTTCAGCATAGCGGGTATACATACGTAGCAAGTCAGCACCAAACAAACCAGCCTCATCGCCACCTGTACCAGCTCGTACTTCTAGGATGACACTTTTCTCATCATTGGGATCCTTGGGCACCAAGAGCAGCTTAAGTTTATCTTCTAACTCGGTAATTTGATTACCAAGTGTCACCAACTCTTCTTTAGCCATTGTTTGCAGAGAAGCATCACTATCACTATTTAGTAATGCTTCTGTATCGTTTTTTTCTTTTAAAAGGCTTTCCAACTCATTAGCAACTTCAATAATCGCACTTAATTCAGAATGACGCTTGGCGACACTCTCATGTTTTTTGCGATCTTTGAAGAGCGAGGGATCAGCAAGCTGCTTTTCAAGATCTGCAAACTCCTGACGTAGAGCTGCAACCTTATCAAGCATACTTGGAATTTATTTTTTCTTAGCTACTTTTTTTGCTTTTGCTGGTTTTGCTTCTGCTGCCACCAACTCTGCAGTATTTTCGGTATTACTAAGCAGTTCTTCTTCTGCATCTGCAGGTTTCTTCTGTTTGTCAGCACGGGCTTTTTCGGCAGCCTGCAACTTTTGCTTAAATCGATCTACACGACCAGCTGTGTCCAAGATCTTAGTTTTACCAGTATAAAAAGGATGACAAGCAGAACAGATTTCTGTATCGAGTTTCTCTTTTGTTGAACTCACATCATAAGTGGCTCCACATACACATGTGGCTGTAACTTTCATAAAGTATTCTGGATGGATTGCTGTTTTCATAAACAAAATAAAGAGACGCGAGTAGTGTAAAGAGTGCTTTTTGTTTTGTCAAAAGAAAGAGTCTTGATCATTTCTTTCTCAGTGTATTAATAAGCATAGCGCGAGTCTTCTCTAACCATCCAGTCGGCCCTTCCCCATATAATTCTTTCTTGATACCAAGCAAAAGTTCCACTGACAAAAACACCTCTTTGTCTACCAGCTTCGTAACGCTACCTGCCTTAATATAAATAACTTTATCAAGCACAAAACCAGCTGATTTAAAAGTTACGAACAATTTAATGGCAAAACCTCCTGCAGGTCGACTAACCACAATATCAAACATACCCTGGCCTCTAGCTTCGACTTCATAGGGACAATCACAAAAAACAGCGACCAGCATTTCTCTTAAGAACGTCTCTGGACCAGCCTCCGGTACCCCAACAGCATCTGTTGATTCTAGATTCTCATCTGGTATCAAGGAAACTTCACAAACCTCTGCATCGGCATTAAGCAGTGCAGTACCTGCAATCTCAGTCAATTCCGAAGCCGAAGCCTTTTCATAACGTTGATATAAATAATTTACTAGGGCACGTAATTGAAGCGCTTTGACACCATCTTCAGTAGCAGCATCTATCGATGCGGTGATATCAGTATTGGTAGAATCCAAAACTGTCATCACATCATATTGTCCACTTTGTGTCTCCTGAATACAAATAGTGCAGCCCCCAACAAAAATTCTTATCCCCCCATCCCTATCCACCGATGAAACAGTGGCAAATGTGGGTAAATCTACAAGCAAAATCCATAATTGAGGAGGATATGACTGACTAATGTCCAAGTGGTTGTCTAGACTCATACAATTTATCTCGCACTTAGATCAATACTAATAGTATTAGCTAGCGGTGTTTGCTGATCATCAATTAATACAGGGTCAAGACCAACAAAAACTTTATTACAGTTAGTATTGTCCCAACCAATAGTAAAGCGGGGGTGTGTCCTCAATAATCGATGCACAGCCGGATTGGCCCCTACAGTTCTCACAAAGTGGGAAATTACCGGTTTATCGCCACGAAAACACTCCTGGAGCTGCGTTCGGTGCGAATTGGCAAATTCAGTAAGTGTTGGTCGTACTATTGAGGTTCTACCCGTAACCATCACTGTATCAACAACATAAATAGCGAAAGATCGCGGCACTGATGGGTTTGCTACTGATGAGCTAATTCCTGGAGCGTGCTGAATACCTTGCTCATTGTTTGTCGGTACAGTTGGTCTGATTGGCCGAGACGCTACCGACACAGAAGGTACTCCAGTTCTTAATGGCAATTCAGCAGAAACTGGTCGTGTTCCTGAAGAGCTCGTGGTAGAAGAACTTTTTACTACACCACCAATAATTATGGCACATAATGCGCCCGCCACTAAACCAATCCTGCGCCGAGTGAAAATCTGTTGCCGCAAAATAGCAGAATCTCTTTCAAGCTTTTCTGCCTGGGTCACAGGTTGTTTACGAACCGATGGAGGATGAATAACAGCAGCTACATTACTAACTAGAACGTGACCTGGCGGCTCAGCAACAGAAGCATCTAGTAGACCAGCAATTGACGCCCGCGCTGGTGGAGGAAGTGTTGCTCCACGTAATGCTGAATATCTTAACAAACCTGGATATTTTAGAGCCAAGGGTTTTTGTTCTTCTGCTAGAACCCAAGCGATTCCAGCTAACTTTATTCGCAGCCTGAGAAAGTGATCACACAGCATTCCTGGGTTAGTAAAAAAGTTAAATGGGACAATTTCTAGCTTATTCAAAAGAGCTGAGACAAAGTCATCAACCAAATTTTGTGGTTGTTGACTAGCCAAAATGCCGCGCACTTCTTCAGGAGTAAATCGGAAATTAGCACTTTCAATAAGCTCTCTAACTATCTTAATATCATCCTGAATAGCACCTTCTAGCTCATCTTGAACCACTAAAAGCCGGCACATTTTCGTTTGTAATTCACTACCCCAAGCTAATAACTCAGCCGCTACTTTACTAAGAAAGAAGGCAGTACTGGCATAACGACCACGGGCAGCAGCTATTGCCTGGCGATCTAATGCTGGCAAGTCTTTGTAAAGCAGCAATTCTTTCCAGGCGTCTCGATTAGGCAGTACTCTAGCTAATTCAGTTTCTTCTGATACGCCTCTTAATATATGTGCAGGAACGAGTCCTTCTTCAGGTATCACTTCAGTAGCCGGAACAGAAAGCCGTTCTTCCAATCGCGCTTTAAGAAGTATTATTGACCCCTTAGTAACTTCTCCATCCAGAGAGAAATTTAGCAGTTCATGCAAATCGTTTCCTATATCATCATGAAGATCATCAGTGAAGTAGCAATGATCTCGATCTTGCACTACTACTAAAGTAAAACGCCGGTTTGCTAAGACGAAAATTACATTATAGTGACCCGGTATGTCGGTGTCTAGAATTTGAACCTGCGCCCCCAAGGGAGCAAAAAATTCCACCAAACGTTCATACAGCTCATCCGTGCCGCCTTCCAACTTCATTGGCTTATTAGACATAATAAAAAAACAGGAAAATGATTATAAAAGAATCATCACCAGCAGTCAATTTATTAGACAATTAAGCCAAATCACCGATTCTGGGTTCATTAACTCTATGCTATAATATTTAGATCAAACAAAAACACATGAACAAAATTCGCATCGGGATTAATGGATTTGGTCGTATCGGTAGGCTTTTTTTAAGGAGCCTCAAGGATCACCCTCTATTAGAAGTAGTGGCTATTAATTCAGGCTCCAATCCTGAGTCTCACGCTTTTCTTCTCAAGCATGATTCTAATTATGGAGCTTATCTAGGAACAGTGAGTGCAGGAGAAAAAAGCATCTTGGTTGATAATAAAGAAATTGCTATTTACAAAATAGTGGAACCGGCGCAAATCCCTTGGGGAGAAAAACAGGTAGATATTGTAATCGAATGCTCTGGTTTATTTACTGATAGAGAAACTGCTAGTAAACATCTGCACGATGGGGTCAAAAAAGTGATTATTTCTGCGCCTGGCAAAGATGTCGATGGAACATTTGTCATGGGGGTAAACGAAAAACAGTATGATGCCAGCAAACATCATGTAATTGCTAATGCTTCCTGTACTACCAATTGTTTAACACCAATCGTATATCTTTTGCACAAAGAGTATGGCATCAAGTATGCCCATATGAGTACTACTCATTCCTACACTAGCGATCAAAATCTATTAGACAATTCTCATCCTCACGATTTGCGCCGTGCTCGTGCGGCGGGAGATAATATTATTCCTACTACCACAGGAGCTACCCTAGCCACAACTGAGGTTATCCCAGCATTAAAAGGTAAAATTAGTGGCATATCTTTACGAGTACCTACTAGTACTGTATCCATATTGTATTTAGTTGCTGATCTCGAAAAAGAAACCAGTAAAGTAGCAATGAATGATATGTTTCGTAGAGCAGCAACAGGAGATATGCAAGATTATTTAGCAGTGAGTGATGAGCCATTAGTGTCCAGCGACTTCAAAGGAGATACTCACTCAAGTATCATTGATGCTCTTTCTACCGATGTAGTCGGCAAACATTTGGCTAGTATTGTTGCCTGGTATGACAATGAATGGGGCTATACCCAGCGGTTGGTGGATTTGGCCAATTTGGTGGGACATCTATTAAATTAATTCTGTCCTTCGGCGAGCTCAGGATGACAGCTGAATGCTGAATTGAATACTAGGAATAAGATTATGCGACAAGGAGAAAACCAGTTAAAAATCATTGATAACGAATTTCCGAGAAACATGCGGGTACTTTTGCGGGTTGACTTCAATGTGCCGATTGACGCTAAGGGAAATATTTTAGATAGTCAGAGAATTACTAATCATTTGGCTACTATTCGGTTTTTGAAAAAGAAGGAAGCACGAATTATTTTAGTTGCTCATTTAGGCAAGCCTCAAGGCAGCCCTGCGCCACAATTATCATTTCTTCCCCTACTGCCAGAGATAGAAGAGCTACTACAAGAAAAAATAATACTACAAAAGTTAGAAGAGTATCAGCCACAAAGCGGTATTACCCTTTTGGAAAATATCCGTTTTTATTCCGGTGAAGAGAAAAATGATAGCGTCTTTAGCAAGCAATTAGCTCAATTAGCAGACATTTACGTCAATGATGCCTTTTCAGTAAGCCATCGGACTCATAGCTCAGTAGTTGGTATTACTCAATTTTTACCTAGTTACGCAGGATTTGCCTTTGCTCATGAATATAACAGCTTAAGTTATATTCTCCATCAGCCCAAACCACCAGTACTCTTGATAATTGGTGGCAAGAAAGTATCAGACAAATTAGCAGTGTTGAAACATTTACTATCAAAGGTAGATCATGTGCTCATCGGTGGAGCAGCAGCTAATACTTTTTACCAAGCCTTGGGTAAGAACGTAAAGCAATCATATACTGAAGATGCCATGTTCCCTATTTGTCGTCAGCTCTATCAAGAACATAAAGATAAAATCGTACTCCCTTTAGATTTTAACGAAGACCATAATCAATATCTGGACATTGGCAAACAAACCCAGCTACTTTTTGCCCATCTAATAGAAAAAGCCAGAACAGTAGTATGGGCCGGTCCCATGGGGAAATGTGAGGATATTCACTTCCAAGATGGTACCCTGGCCATTTTAGAGGCAATAGCCAAACCAGGAATTATGAGTATTGTTGGTGGCGGCGAAACTTTGGCTGCCATTCAAAATCATCCCCTAAGCACCAAGATCACTTTTACTTCATTGGGTGGTGGAGCAATGTTAGAGTTTTTGGCGAAAGAGACATTGCCGGGAATTGAGGCATTGATGAAGGCAGAAGGCAGGGGGCAGAAGTATTAGCTCCTAGTATATCTAGACTAGATAAGCGATAGAATAGATTTTAGATTGTCTATGGTGGTTGAGGCTCTTCCTATTAAGAAGCCGCCTAAGCCGGGAACTGATATTTGAGCTAGATTTTCTGCGCTGACGGAACCGCCATAAAGTACTTGAGAGAATCCCAGAGAGTGAATCATATCCATGACAGCCTGAATCTGCTCTTGAGTAGGATAGAGATCTGATGCCACTGCCCACCAGGGTTCATAAGCAATAACCACTTGAGCGAATCGTCCTTTGATACAGTCTTCAAATTTTGTTAGTTCATCTCTGACTAAAGTAAGCACTCTTTCCAGTGGTAGCTTTTCTGGTTCGCCCACACAGAGGATTACTTTCTTGTCATGATCGAGAGCTAGTAATAGTTTCTTTTGGAAATCAGCAAATGTCTCATGAAAAAGCTTTCTTTCTTCAGAATGAGCTATCATTAGCCACTCCTCTTCAATATTACTAATTCGGACACTACCAGTAACTACTGGTTCATCAATTGGAGCAAAGTCTTGCACACCAAGAGCGACATTCTGGTTGGCTAAGGGGCGGAGAGCAACAAGAGATAGCGTGCTAGGGAAAACTACTATTGGCTGAGGCAAATTTGCTTCTATAATATGTTTAAAAAGAGTAATTTCTTCAGCAGGAGATAAATACTGTTTCCAATTACAAGCAATAAGCATAAGGAATTATCAAGGCTAGAATCTCAACTATCTCAGCTAAAGCCTATCGGGAATTGTCCGCTTAGTCTAGCAGGATGAACATGTTTGACAGTATCTGGCAGGTCCTATACTCTCTTAGCGCTTTATATCTTAGTAATTAGCTAGATTGTTCCAACCTCGCATCAATGCTGATGTGCTCGGAGCAAAATGAAGGCTAACTACAATAACCCAAGGTTTATGACCATTTCTATGCAAGACCTGCTCCAAGCAGGCGTTCACTTCGGTCATCGTACGCAACGATGGAACCCTAAAATGAAATCCTATCTCTATGGTAAGAGACATGGAATTCATATTTTTGATTTGGAGCAAACTGCTCACGCGCTCAATAATGCCTTACAATTTCTCTACAACCAAGCGAGCATTGGTAAGAGCATTTTGTTTGTCAGCACCAAAAATCAAACTTCTGAAATTTTACCTGTGGAAGCCAAAAAGGCAAATGTACCATATCTTGCCAATCGTTGGCCGGGTGGTTTTTTGACCAATTTCCCTACGGTTAAAAAACGTATTCAATATTTAATCTCTCTCGAAGGAGACATTGAAAGCGGTGAACTTACTAAGAAATATACCAAGAAAGAAGCTTTGATGTTCAAACGCACCATTGGCAAACTGAATGAAGTGCTAGAAGGAGTAAAAATCCTCAAATCACTGCCTGATGTTATCTTTGTGGCAGATGCAGTACGTGACCGACTCGCTATTGTTGAAGCAAAGAAAATGGGGATTGCTATTGTCGCTATTTGTGACTCTAACTCCGATCCAGATCTAGTAGATTATGTCATTCCCGCTAATGATGATGCATTGCGCTCACTTAATATGATTATTTCTGCAGCCAGCGATGCCATTCAACAAGGTCGCAAGGCTTACGCTCCTACCCGAGATGAAGGACAAGAGAGAAAAAGAGACAATAGTGCCCAGGCTAAACCAATCGACAAACTCGAAATTTCTGCAGAGGTAATGGCTGAGAAAGAAGCAGCAGAAAAAGCTCCAGCAAAAGTACAAAAAGCAAAGAGCAAAGAATAAAGTCTACTTTAATTTTTTGGTGTTTCATCTAGAATCTAGAATTTAGAATCTTTAATTTTACACATATGGCTATTACTTCACAGCAGGTAAATGAATTACGCCAGAGAACTGGCTTGGGCATGATGGATTGTAAAAAAGCATTAGAAGAAAGCGGTGGCGACGCTGATAAGGCAATTGATATTTTACGTAAAAAAGGTATTGCCAAAGCAGGAGAAAAAGCTACTAGAACTACCGCCAAAGGTTTAGTGGTGTCTTATATCCATTCTAATAATACTGTAGGTACTTTGGTAGAAATAAATTGTGAGACTGATTTTGTCGCTCGTACCGACAATTTTCAAAATTTTTGTAAGGATGTGGCTATGCATGTGGCAGCAGCTAATCCCCTCTATCTTTCCCCAGAAGATGTGCCAGCTGAACTGGTCGAAAAAGAAGCAGAAATCTATAGTGAGCAAATGAAAAATGAGAATAAACCAGAAGAGATTGTAAAGAAAATTGTCGCTGCAAAATTGGACAAATTTAGAAATGAAGTCTCATTACTTACACAGCAATACGTCAAGAACCCGGATATCACCATCAATGATTATGTGAAGGAAATGATTGGTAAAACAGGCGAAAACGTTCAGATCCGTCGTTTTACAAGATTTTCTTTAAATGGTTAATATGAAAAAACTATCTTTTTTTAGCTTAGCAGTCACAACGCTAGTGCTTAGTTCCTGCAGTCAATCCTCTATAACACCTTCAGCCCAACCAACAGTAACTGCTTTACCAACTTCTACTATGGCGCCTACTTCTCAACCAGCTTCAAATCCAATGGTTACTATGGAGACTTCTATGGGAATGGTTAAAATCGAACTCTTCAAGGATCAAACCCCATTAACAGTAGAAAACTTTCTTAAATTGGCCAGGGAAGGATTTTATGATGGTGTCATTTTTCATCGTGTTATTCCTAATTTTATGGCTCAAACTGGCGATCCTAATTCTAAAGATGCTGATCCCTACAATGATGGCACTGGTGGACCTGGTTACACTTTCAATGATGAGTTGGTAAAAAATCTCAGCAATGTACGAGGTACTATGTCTATGGCTAATAGAGGCCCTAATACTAATGGCAGTCAGTTTTTTATTAATATAGTTGATAACACGTTCCTTGATGGCCGTCACGCAGTATTTGGTAAAGTAATTGAAGGATTGGATATTGTTGATAAAATAGTCAATGTACCAACCCGAAAGGATGATCCGAGACTAAAAGATAGGCCAGTAAAAGATGTTAAAATTATCAAGGTAAGTATCGCTAACTAATCATTTGTTCTGGTTTGGCACCCATTTGTAATTCATAATCCATAATTTGTAATTCTTATGCACGTTGCCTTACAACAAGCTAAAGCTACCAGCGGGCAAGCCATTGATCATCTCAAACACGCCTTTAGTCAGATCCAGGCAGGACGAGCCTCTACCGCCTTGGTTGAAGACATTATGGTAGAAAGCTATGGCAGCATGATGTCGCTAAAAAGTGTGGCAACGATTAATACTCCTGATGCCAGTACTATTAGTATTCAGCCATGGGATAAGGGATTGGTGAGCGCTATCGAAAAAGCTATCCAGACATCACCTCTAGGACTCAATCCACAAAGTAACAGTAGTGGCTTAATTATCCCCATCCCCAAACCAACAGAGGAGAAAAGAAAAAACTTAGTTAAAACTGTTAAGCAGATCAGTGAAGACTCTAAGGTCACTTTGCGTAACGCACGTCATGAAGCCTTGAATATGCTCAAAAAAGAAAAAGAAGCAGGTACTTTGCCCGAGGATATGTTTTTTCAGCAAGAAAAAGAATTACAAAAGTTAATCGATGAAGGCAATCAAGTCGTTGATGAGCTCACCGAAAAGAAATCTGCTGAAATAATGACTATTTAAAGTAGTATCAAAGCGAAAGTTTCAGTAATCAGATTTTTGACTCCGTAATAATTCCCCCATGTTTGCAACCATACTCAATACGGCAATTAATATTGCTAGCTTTCTCTTCATTCTTGGTATCCTTGTCTTGGTGCATGAATGGGGACATTTTTGGGTAGCTAGGAAGTGCGGCGTGAAAGTAGAAGAATTCGCTTTTGGCTTACCACCCAGACTGTGGGGTAAGAAAAAAGGTGATACTTTGTATGCGATCAATGCTATTCCCTTCGGTGGCTACGTGAAAATGCTAGGACAAGATGACTTCGATCCCAAAGCGGCCGTCGACACACCTCGAACTGCAGATCATTTTGAAGCTAAAACCTGGTGGCAGAAAGCATTAATACTGTGTGCTGGTGTAGCCATGAATGTCCTATTGGCAATTGTCCTCTTTAGCATTGGCTATATGGTGGGCATGAAACCCTTAATTCCAGATTCACCTTTATTTAATCAAGCTTTAGAACGAAATGGAGTGATAATTCGCGAAATTCAAAAAGACTCATTAGGAGAAAGTATCGGGATTCCAAATGAAGGGAAAATTGAAAAGATTAACAATACCACGGTAAAAACTACCGCACAGTTGCACGAGCTAATCGGTAAGTACAAAAATGCTGGTTTTAGTCTGACCATTGATAATCAGACATACGGGATACCTGCTCTCAAGGAAAATGAAAAAATTGGCTTAGCTTATGGTGAGAATATGACCTTAAAAGAAATTCAATTACCCCCACATCAAGCTATCTACTATGGTGCTGTTGACAGCGTATTGATACTACGAGAGACCTTTGCTAGTTTTGGCAAATTGATCACTCAGTTGTTTACCAAACTGGAGCTGAGCCAAGAAGTAACAGGCCCGGTAGGAATATTCAAGCTTACAGCTCAAGTGACTCAAAATGGCTTTATCCCCTTTTTACAATTAATTGCATTACTCTCTTTGAGCTTGGCAGCTGTAAATATCATTCCTTTTCCGGCACTTGATGGTGGCAGATTGTTCTTCGTCCTCCTAGAAAGTATCTTTCCTAAACGTTGGAATAAACTCATTGAAGGTAAGGTTCATTTGATTGGCATGATGTTATTGCTACTTTTCATGCTAGCCATTACCTACAAGGATATCGTGAAACTTTTTAATTAGTATTTAAATCAGGTTAAAACTTTGCTACACAGCAGTTGACTAAGAGTAGTAAAAGAAACTATAAAGAGGATTGCTTTTGGTATTATTTCATGACAAAACTGGATTGGAGCACCACTATTCTTTCGATTAGAGATAAAAATCCTTATTGTCGCAAGCTGCTTTATCAGCTTTATCATTATGAAGATGAGTTTTTGGAGAGACGAATATATGAGCTAAGCTTCGCTCTCTATGCGCGTTTTTTTCAGGAGAAGTTAGCACCTCATTATTTAGTAGACTACTTTAAGGCATTACAAAATATTCTAGAGAACCAAAGTATCATTAGTGACAATCCTGATATTCTTAGCATTCTCAATTTGGGCCTCCAATTAGATAATTTTCGCCAGTATAGTGAGGATAATCTGCAACTTACCCATATTATGTTACAAATCAATTATTTGATTACTGGCTGGCAAAGTAAAAACCATATTTGTAAGTACTGCGGCCACAAATTAGAATTACTTACCCAACCACTTGATGAAGTTGAGCAGGCAAAAAGCGGCAAGAAAAACAATTATTCCAACATAGCCTGAACAGCTATTTTAGCTTATACTTATTTTGTAGCTAATCTCATCTATGAGCACTGTCAGAAACAAACATGAATTACATTTTATTTTGTTGCTAATTTTCCTGGGCCTCTATTTAGCATATTTAACATATGCACCTTTCTTGTATGATTTCATCTTGGCCGCTAGTGCAGCAGCTATCATGAAGCCTTTGTATCATTATATGCAGAGAAAGAATAATGCAAACAATAATCTTAGCGCTTGTTTGTGCACTATTTTGCTCATTATTATTGTGATCGGCCCAATTGCTTTATTGGTTACCACCATTACCAATGAATCCTTTGCTACCTACAATTTTATCCGCGATCAAATCCAGTCAGGCAATTTGGAGCGCATGTTTCAAATCCAACAGCACCCCTGGTTACAAGATGCCACAAACTTTATTAGCCAATATATTGATATCAAAACTATTGATCTCAAAGGACCACTAGCCGATCAAGCTACCAGAGTGTCTCTCTGGATATATCAAGGTGGTACGGATTTACTCACCAGCATCTCCATGCTGCTACTGCATTTATTTTTTGTAGTACTCATGTTCTTTTTCCTCATTCGAGATAGTAAAAAAATCATGGAAGAAATTAGTAAATTCAGCCCAATATCTACGAGCAATGAAGCAATTTTGAGTCAAAAATTTACTGATATCAGTCAGGCTATTATCCGTGGTACCTTTTTAACAGCCATGATTCAAGGCACATTAGTAGGCATAGCTTTTGCCGTATTGGGCCTGCCTGGAGCAATCTTTTGGGCATTTGTTTCTACCTTCTTTGCCCTAATGCCTTTAATTGGAACACCAATCATTTGGCTTCCCGCAAGTATTATTTTATTTGTTAGCGGCGCTTATGTTAAAGGCTTCTTACTCCTAGCTTTTGGTCTGCTCATTATCAGCACCATCGATAATTTGTTGCGTCCTTATCTCATGGGTAATAAGGCCCATTTGCCCGGCATAGTAATTTTCTTCGCCGTATTGGGTGGTATTAGTGTATTTGGCGCTATGGGTATAGTGATTGGCCCCATGATTACAGTTTTCCTGCTTACCTTATTAGAAATGTACGGACACAAACTCAAGAATCCAGGAAGCTCAGGAATGAATGACGATGACACTGAGCCGGTCCTAATTGCTTAAGAGCAGCAATATGTTCCGCAGTAGCATACCCCTTATGCTTCGCGAAACCATAATGAGGATACTTTTTGTCCAGATCGCACATCAATCGATCTCTTATTACCTTGGCTATAATTGAGGCTGCGGCAATACTTTTGCTGATTCCATCCCCTGCTATAATCGCCTTTTGGGGAATACCAGGCATATTGATATTTACTGCATCAAGCAAAAGAAAGTCAGGAATAGTAGATAAACTTTTTACCGCTTGTTGCATTGCTCTCTTGGTCGCTTGCAAAATATTGATTTTATCGATGACTCGAGGCGAAACATGAATAATACTATAGGCTACGGCATGATCAATAATATCCTGATAACAATATTCTCTTTCTCGCACAGACAACTTCTTGGAATCATCAATAGTATTATTATCAAAGTCTGCTGGCAATATTACTGCTGCTACTGTAACAGGCCCCGCTAAAGGCCCACGACCAACCTCATCAATGCCTGCAATGTATTGAAAGCCAGCTTGCCACAATGCTATTTCTTCTTGGAAGGAAGCCATGATAATTCTAAATTAGGAATTCTGAATGCTGAATTATATTTATCACAATCGATATAACAGCAATGATGGGCTTTGTCTAAAAATTGATTGATTGGCAATAAGATTTGAGGCAGAGTGAATATGTTTATCATTCTATGAAACTAACTATTGTCCGTATTGGCAAAATTCGCGAGCCCTATATTCTGGCGGCAGAAAACCATTACCTTACCATGCTACCAGCTCTGAAGATAATTACTTTAAAGGGTAAAGATGATGTGCAAAAAGATAGCCAAGAAGTAATCAATAGATTAGCCGCCGAACGAAATGTGTATATATTGGCTGAAATAGGAAAACCCCACGACTCTCTTGCTTTCGCCCAAATGGTACAACCTTATTTACAAGGCTTAGAGGAAGCAACATTAGTAATCGCCGGACCATTTGGTTGGTACTATGAAATTTTACCCGCTGCTTGGCACAGGTTAAGTCTATCGCCGCTAACCTTTCCTCATGAACTCGCTTATATAGTACTATTAGAACAAATCTTTAGGGCAAACAAAATTAGCAAAGGACAAAAGTATCATTACTAAGATCTAGGGCTTACTTATCTCTATTTGATTGATAGTTTTGATTAGTAAGCTTTTGCTCTATTTTATATTTTCATAACAAACCCATTCTTGAGTAAAGCGCAAAGGAGTGTTCAAGTAGGTAGAGTTTGTTACAATGAATAGAAATCACAAAAATAAAAACAAATTTATGTCCCTCGCGCCAGCCCCTCGTTCTGTTTCTGTTTGCTCACTTCAGGATGTCCCCTATAGCATGTCCTTGAGTATTCCTACGTTTTCTCAAGGTAATGTTGTTGGTAATCATACAGATAGTTATATTAGCTTCCTCGAAGAGAGTTTTTTGGTAGAAAGAAATGAATATGATCTTAGTGGCAAGTTACTTTGGCAGGTTAAACGTGAATTAGCAGTATTTAATGAGCACAAGGTATTGCCACGTTCAAGCACTATCATTTACTTTGATGGTACCATGGTAACATCATTGCGTGAGTACAATGAACTATTACTACCAATTGAAGAACGCCTTTATATCGATGGCGTACAGCAAATGTGTAAACATTATCGATATGAAGGTGAAAAGTTAGTAGTGGTCGATCAAACAAACTATACGGTACAAGGACTTTTCTCTCGTCGCCAATATGATCAATTGATTTCACGTGATGGAGCAACTTATTCCAAACGGCAAGTACTTGATGCTCAAGGAAAAATAGTTTCAGAATCTGCTGAAATTGCTGCAGAAGAATTAGTAGCAGCAGGTGTATGTATTGAGGTGTAAAAAATCACAAAACAGTAAGCTATAGCGGCCTTAAGTAGAGACTTGGGGCCGCTTTTTTTATCAATCAACTTTCGTATATCTCCAAAGGCGTACCGTCAGGATCATGAAAGAAGGTGAAGCGCTTGCCAGTAAGCTCGTCCAAACGGATTTGCTCTACTGTTATATTGCTTTCCCTGAGATAGTGCACGACAAGATCCAAATCAGCAACTGCAAAGGCTAGGTGTCGCAGGCCACAGGCCTCTGGCTGCGTCAATCTTTTAGGAGGCTGCTCAAAAGAAAATAGCTCAACTTGGGTATTGGCATTTACTTTAAGATCTAGTTTAAAGGACTTTCGTCCTTCACGATAAGTTTCTCGAATGATACTAAAACCTAATATTTGCGTATAAAAATTCTTGGAACGCTCATAATCAGAGCAAATAATAGCGATATGGTGAATATCTGAAAAATACATAGCTATTAGTCTAAAAGCTTAGTAATAGTAGCATCAATTCTACTTGAGGCTTTATTGGCCTGTTCATAGGCATGCGATGCCAAATCTAGGTTTTTGCCGACTTTAGCAAAACAATCTTGCCAAGTACTTAATGCTTCTCGCACTTTACCCAATTGCACTAACACTTCTTTTGTTTTCGCCTCGATCTTTAAAGCATTGAGACCATGAATTACAGTTTGCAGATAGGCAAAAAAAGTGAGGGGTGAAACTAGCATCACCTTTCTTTCGAAAGCATAACGCACAATATCTGCCTCTAAGAGCTTTTCCATGACACCTTCCGCGGGCACATACATAAAAGCAAACTCACTGGTTTTCTCACCAGCTAAAATATATTGAGCAGTTTCCTCAATGCGTAGCTTCACATCACGAAAAAACTCGCGTTCTCTATCTTCATCGCCAAAATTTTCCAAAGGAAACTTAGCATCGATAGGAATAATCATTTCTCGCATTTTGATTACCGCATCAACAATACTGCCATTAGGAAATCGGTATTGTAAAATATATGCATCAGCAGGCATCACTTCACGCAACTGCTCGGCTAGCATCATTTCACCAATAATTCCCCGCCGCTTGGGGTTTTTGAAAATCATTTCTAGCTCACGGATTTGTTCAGTCAGCCCTAATACTTGCCTCTGCGTCTGTTCAATACTAGTCAATCTGGAAGCAACATCGGTCACTAAGCCATGGCTATTTTTCACTTGATCCTGGGCAAAAGTAACTGTGGAATTCAATTGATTGTCCACTTTATGCCCAATTAGCGAGACCCGATAGGCAACAAATATCAGAGCCAGTGCTAGAACAATAAAGTAAATAAATTCCATACAGCAGAGAAATTACGCAGGAAGAATATAATGGAATACAATTGGAAGCTACTCACCTTGTCTGGGAATGATGTGATGTGGGGAAGAGATGAAATAATCTTTAGAGATAATGCTTATTGGCTATATCTCCATCAGATCTCTCCACGAGGTCGAGATGACAATTAGGAGAGTTTGCTCATGAAACAACTTGGTCAGTTTTTGCTGAGACCAAAAACATTCGACAAATCAGCCAGGTAAGCCCCTCATCCCAATTGTCATATACAGGAAGAGCCAAGAAGAAATGACATCTTGTTGGTGAGAAAGTAAGATTGGGGAAGGAGAGGAGAAGCTTGTTGTCATAGGACAAAGATCCTCTCGGTATGCATACAACCTTCTCCTTCTCCAA
>JACQZO010000008.1 GCA_016207805.1 Candidatus Abawacabacteria bacterium
AACATCGGGAAGCGCTAATTATTATTGCGAGAAAATTGCTCACTATTGCTTTTGCTGTGCTTAAATCCAACCGACCCTACTCCTCTACCATTGCATTTCCTTCTTGACTGCGCCCTTTAACTGGCATACCGGACTTTGATCTGGTATGACAATTGGGGGAGAGTTGTTAACTGAGCAGATGGGTCAGTTATTTGTTGCTAAGGTGAAAACTGACAGGACTGTCTGCTGAGCAAACTCACTCATTTGTCATCCCGAGCGCAGTCGAGGGATCTGATGGAGATATTGTTCGTAGACAATATCTGCTCAAGCATATTCAGAATCCCTCAGTTTTTAGCAAACAGCACATATACTAGCCACCAACCAAACAAAAATGGTACAATGGTAAGAAACAAAAATATAAGTATGATTCATTGGGAAGTGGTAGGCTTCATAGCCAGTATCTTAGGCTCAATCCAGCTTATCCCTGAAGTGTTAGCTGCTTACAAAAGTAAACAGCTAACAGATATTGCTTGGGGAATGTTGTTTTTGACTACAACTAGTGCAGCTTTGTGGCTAGTATATGCTTTACAGTTTCAATTGTGGCCTGTCTTAATCTCGGCGGTAGTAAATTTTATTATGGGTCTAAGCTTGGTTTCACTTAAGGTAAGATATAGAGGGTCTGCAAGAATAAATGTGATAGCGTCAGATAATTAGCATATCGCATGTCTATCTTAGTTGAATTAGGCATTATCATTGGAGCAGCTGCAATTGGTGGCATAGTAGGTTACCTTTTTAAACAACCTTTAGTTTTAGCGTATTTATTAGCTGGTATCGCAATTGGGCCTTTTGGTCTTGGTTTGATCACCGATACAGAGTTTATTCATGTGGTCGGCGAAATTGGCATTATGTTAATGCTTTTTTTAGTGGGAATTGAAATTAATATTGATAAAATTCGCAGCTTGGGGAAAAAGGCTCTCAAGGTAGGCTTTGCGCAAATTTTCTTTACTGGTATAGCTGGTTGGGGCATTGCCCTGGGATTTGGCTTCTCAATGCTTGCCAGTGCCTACATTGCCGTCGCCTTAACACTTAGTAGTACTGCTATTTGTGTAAAGCTGCTTTCTGATCAAAAGACACTCAGCTCGCTCTACGGCAGAATGGCTATCGGTATTTTGCTGGTACAAGACTTTGTGGCTGTATTGGTACTAGTTTTTCTCAACAGTTTAGGAACTCACACCAACGATAGTTTTATTTTAGATTTCAGCTTATTGTTGGCCAAAGGACTAGGATTGGCAGCAATTATTTTCATTATTTTAAAAAAACCTTTACTTTTTTTCTATCATCGCATTGCTCATTCTCAAGAGTTATTGATATTAGTCAGTTTGAGTTGGTGTTTCGGCATTGCTTTAGCAGCTCAAGCAATGGGATTCTCTCGAGAAATGGGCGCATTTTTAGCAGGATTGAGCCTAGCTAATTTGCCTTATGCCCTAGAAATTAGTGCCAAAAGTAGAATTATTCGTGACTTTTTTATTACCATATTTTTTGTCACCCTGGGTGCTGGTATGATTTTCACCAAGCTAAGCATCATAGTGTTACCGCTCTTGGCACTATCAGCTTTTGTTATTATTGGTAATCCTTTGATTGTCCTTGTGATTATGCGACTTTTAGGTTTCGACAGTCGTAGCAGTTTCTTTACGGGTATTACCATTGCTCAGATCAGTGAATTTTCTTTTATTCTCATCACCCTGGGAGCAAAGCTGGGCCATGTGGATCAGACTATTGTCAGCATTATTAGTATGGTAGCCATTATCACCATATCAATTTCATCCTACATGATGAAGTATCAGCAAAGGCTTTATGTATTTTGTAAAGTATTGATAGAAAAGTTACCCCGAATGCATAAAGGAAAAGATATTGCTGAGCTTACCCCATCTAATCTCTTCGATCATATTATTCTTTTAGGCTGTGGTAGTGGCGGCCATCAATTGTTAGATACTTTAGCCAAAGGTAATAAGCAATTTATTGTGGTAGATCATGATCCCGAAGTGATCGATGAGCTTAGTCAAAAGGGCATTAATTGCATTTTTGGTGATGTTCAAGATGAAGAGTTATTTACCACCCTCAATGCTACTAAAGCTGATCTCATTATCTCTCTGTTACCACATATGGAAGACAATTTAGCCTTGCTGCACTATCTAAAGGAATCCCCTGAACCCAAGAAACCCATTTATATTGCGGCAGTTAATACTGGACGTGAAGGCTTTAGCCTATTTAGCAAAGGCGCAGACTATGTAGTAGTCAAGTCTTCGCTGGAGGCTAATCATATCAAAGAGATTCATCGCGATTTATACAATTTAGAAAAAAACTATATTGAACAACAGGAACAAAGTGAGCGAATAGCAATGAGACGAATGGAGCATGCTATGCTGCATGATAAAGAATATGCCGAAATAGTTCATGAACTAAGCAAATTGCGCTTACAGGAAATACAGCAGAAACGAGCAACCAAAGAACCACAATGAACACACCTCGAAACACACCAGAGCGACCAGCACAATGGACCTTCCTGGATCATGTAGCGAATGAAATGCCAAATGACGAACAATGGGAATTGGTGCTTCAAGCATTAGAAGCTGCCCAATGGCTTGACCCTGAGATCAAAGGAGCTTATGCCAGCAGTCGCTACGCGAATGTTGCCGTAATTCCTGCTGAAGTAGTCCAGAGAGTAAAAGATTTAAGCGAAACTGGCCCATTAACCTTTCGTCTAGCACTGGAGCCAAGACAAACCAGACGGGCCATCAGTAAAATAATTAGCGTAATGAAGGCATTAGAAAATAGATTAATAATAGTTAACTCGACAATAGACAAACTAGTAAACGGAATTGATCAGCTAAAGCGGGTACAAGCAGAGCATGAAAGTGTCATTGCCAAAGGCCCCTTAACTCTGGCAGATTTGAAACGACTGTATAACTTAACTACAAAAACATTAATTAATGAGGGTACGCATTTGACTGAGGCGAATCACTCCCCCCTTGAAGTCCAACGGCAAAGACTAGATGATGAACCAATACCATTGGGTGGATTGACTGCATATTTACCATGGAAGGCTAAACATGATGATATTGCATTTATGGAACAAGCAGAGAGCAGTCCTTTCGTTCAACAACAATTACAAACCTATCGAAGCCTACTCTCTATTCAATCACAGATTGACGAGTTGGCAAGACGCCTTGCTTTTGCACGAAAAACCGAACACACTATCCGAAGTGACTTGGCGAAGTACTAATAGTTCCCTATGGCTAGAGCAAGCATTTCAATGCCACCGAATACCCGTGAGGCATTAGTAGATCCAGAAGCATTATTAGCACTAACAGGTAACAGTATTCTTACTGACACAGAAATACGCGGTATTCTAGCTATCACCACCAACGGGTCAGTGCCTAATGAAAAATCAGTGCAAGCACATATCCGAAGTTTACTGTTGGTTCCAGCTATCAAAGCCCAAGTAAATGGTTACCAACTAGCAGTAAGAGCGCGGCTCACGGCTTCTATTTCGCTAGCGCGGGAAATTGCTATTTTACAAAGACAGCTCCATGCCCTAGAGACTGAAGCTGCTACTTTTTTGGGAATGCCTGACAATGGATTAGCTATTATCAGACAATTAACCGAGGACATCACACCTGAGCTAGATAGAACTATTACCCACTTAGAAATACTAGTTGCCAATGGTCAAGAACACGCGAATGCACAATTAATCAGGCTGCGACAAAGTAGAAGTTGGTATCAGCAGAATCCTACTGAGGTAGCTTATTGGATAGGAAGACAAGAAGATATTGCTACCATGCAACAGAGATTAGTCAGATTATTGGATACTGAAAGACAGCTAGTGGCTTTGCAGTAATTAGAAACTGTACAAATAACATTGGATGCCACCATTATAAAGTTTTCTCCGCTTTGCTTGTTTTTTAAAGTCGCGCTCAATATCAGGATATGCAGTGAAGATATGCCAACGCGCTTGCATGCAATCACGATACACTTTTTCTAATTTGTGATAAATCTCTCGCACTTCATATTCATCTCCTAAGCGATGGCCATAGGGAGGATTAGTTAAGATCAATTCGGAATTCTGAATTCGGAATTCCGAATTGAGGATGTCAGCCACCTCGAAGGTGATTTCCGGGACATTGGCTAGTGATGCAGAGTGTTTAGCGGCTGCAATGGCTTCGGGATCGTAGTCGGAGCCTCTGATGTGAATAGATTTGTCGGACTTTTTATTTTGAGCTTCTGCTCTTGCTTGTACTAACAATGTTTTATTGGGCCAGGACCATTGTTCGAAAGCAAATGTACGGAGTAAACCAGGAGCAATATTCTTGGCTAACATTGCCGCTTCAATAAGAATAGTACCGGAACCACAGAATGGATCATATAAAGCTTGATGTTGGTCCCAATCACTTAAATATACTAATCCTGCTGCTAGAGTCTCTTTCAAGGGCGCTGCTACTTGAGTATCTCGGTAGCCACGCTTATGTAAAGCGGCGCCAGAAGTATTTAGTAACACTTTAGCCTGATCATCGAGCAGCCAGACATGGATGCCAACTTCAGCACCTGATTCCATGAATTGCTCAATCTGATAATGCTCTTGTAACTTTTTTACTATTGCTTTCTTAGTAATACTTTGACAACTGGGTGTGCTAGAAAGTTGAGACTTTCTACTCTTTGCTAATACTGGGAAAGAATTTTCTAAGGCAATATATTGAGACCATGGTAAAGCAAATACGCCTTGGAATAGCTCTTCAAAAGTGTGTGCTGGAAATGTCGCTAATTCTAAAAAAACTCGATCTGCAGTACGCAACCAGAGATTAGCAATACTCATCGCCTGCTCTTCTCCTGAAAAAGCGACGTAACCGTCTCCCACTTCTTCATACCAAAGACCAAGATTCTTGATCTCTTTTTTGAGCACACTTTCCAAACCGAAGGTACAAGTTGCGAGAAAACGCATAAAAACAAAAGCTTAAAGAATCTAGATTTTAGATTCTAGATTTTATAATTCCAATTCTATTCCTACTGGACAATGATCGGAGCCGAGAACATTACAACGAATATATGCATCTTTTACCTGAGACTTCAGCTCCTCACTTACCCAAAAGTAATCAATTCTCCAGCCCACATTTCTTTTGCGTGCCCCAGTTTTCATATCCCACCAAGTATAATTATCTGGCTCATTGGGATGAAAGAGGCGAAAAGTGTCATAGAAGCCCTTACTACTGAGCTCATCCAGCCAATCTCTTTCTATGCGCATAAAACCAGAAGTATTTACGTTTTCCTTGGGCCGAGCAAGGTCTATTTCTTGATGAGCAGTATTTACATCACCACAAATAATTACTCCTTTACCCTTTTTACGAAAATCTTGCACTACATGAAGGAACGCTTTGTAGAACTCAAGCTTATAACTTAACCGCTCTATTCCCCGGCCACCATTGGGAAAATAGACATTAAATAAAAAGAAATTTTGGTACTCAGTCATAATAATTCTTCCTTCAGCATCGAGAATGGAATAGCCCAAAAAGCTAGTATTAGAAAGCGGAGGTTCTTTGGTAAACGTAGCCACACCACTATATCCTTTCTGCTCACCTGAATTCCAAAATGTCTGATAACCAATGGGATGGACTAAGGCTCCCGGCAACTGCTCTACATGGGCCTTCGTTTCTTGTAAACAAAGAATATCGGGATCTTCTTGCTCCAACCACTCAAAGAAGCCCTTTTTTGCTACCGCACGGACACCATTTACATTCCAAGAAAGTAACTTAATAGACATAGAATGAATTTGGCATTAGGAAATCTGCCAACAGCATAGAGCATTTCCCCTGATTAAGCCACGGATAAAGTGCTAACTTCTTCATCAATACATTTTTTCTAACACTCATTTCCCATAAAAAAGATTGAATAACGTATCAAAAGCCAACTTGGTATCTTCTTGGGCGACAAATATAATCAGTTCCGTACCCGTAGAAGCGATTTCAACAATATTAATATTTTGCAGAGTAATTTGCTGCACTAAAAAATAAATCATCCCTGGAAATTCAATATACCGTCGATGAAACTTCACACCAATAGCTGAAACATTTTCAATGAGAATAGTTGGTGCTTCAGGAATGCTACTGGTGATCATCTCTTGAAAGCGACGATCAGTAATGATGGTAATTTCCGTAGTACTCTCCGTGATAGTGATAAAACCTTTCTCTTTTTGTACTGACTGGTACAAATGCTGCACCGAATTATGAACCTTATCACTTTTCAAATAAGTAATATCACACAGATCAGAATGAATAGCCAAATTCTCAATAGTAAGATCATGAGTCTGTGGTCCCTTGGCAATTAACTCTTTCTGCAATCTAGATAATGCCATTACCAAGGCGCTTGTGCGCACTGATTTCTTGGTGCGCACGGAAACAAAAGGACTAATATACTGAGCTGCTTGGGTAAGATTTAATACTTTATAAGTTAAGCCAAACTGTAACACAGGATTTTTTTGCACAATGTCTCTCACTGCAGAGCTAATTCTAATCATTGTTATACTTGTAACAAACTTTGTTAATAATAATCATTTTTATCAAAAAAGTACAATTAGTAACCATTTTAAGCTACATACAGAGCGTAACTTTCAAATCTCAATATGTTATTCGCTCCGGGAAGACACACTATAGTAGCGCAAAGCTCAATACCTGAATTTGCCGCTGATCAAGATCCTTTTGATAAATATTACATACCGGGTAGGTGGGCTGCTGCTGCCCTGCGCCCCCACACAACCTTAATTGTCCCTGATCATTCAGCAATCAGAGCACATATTACTTTTTTAGAGCACACGCTTGGTCAATATACCCGGCAAAAGTTACATACCCTTTATACTGCAGACAAAGCATATTTATTAGATGATGATATTAACGCATCTTTACTTCATGAAGTCCGAGCCGTCATCGCTACCCACCTGAGAAATGGTAGAGGCACAACCATTGCCCCATATCGCGCCAATAGACCATTTCACACTTGGCGCAATCAAATAATAGAAACGGATGTTGACCACATTGGTGACGATGAAGATTTTATTAGTCGCTATGGGAACAAGTCTGTGTTACATAGGAATATTGCTCGGCCAAAAGAGCCTGCTTTGCTAGAGACTAGAGATGGTAGTATCAATATTCCTAAAGGGTATATTTGCGACACTCAAGAAGATCTAGTCCAAGCTTTCGAGCGATTGCGCCAAGAAGGCATACAAGAGATGATCATTAAGCCTACCCATGGTTCTACTGGGGAAGGTATCCAAAAAGTAAACACTTTAGTAGAAGTGGCGGCTTATACCTGGCCTACTGGTCCATTTGTCTTGGAAGCCTGTTTACCATTGGACACTGATGACGATGGCAAAGAAGTCAATTGTTCATTACAGTTTATTGGTCAACACATTATTGGGGAACCAACGGCTCAAATAATTAATGGCACTCATTGGGAAGGGAATGTTGTCCCTGGCTTATCTCCTGCTAGCTTCGCTTCTGACGCCCAAAGACAAGCACAGGCAGCTCTGCATATTTTGGCTACAAAAGGACACAAAGGCCCCGGAGGTTTCGACTTTTTATTGGCACGAGGAAAAGCTTTTCTAGTTGATCCCAATATTGGCCGTTATACAGGCGCTCATGTTCCTAAGTATTGGTCAGAATATTTTGCACCTGGTAAAGCTTGGGCTACATTAGAAATGCCGCATCATTTATCAGTAGAAGGCGCTTGGGAAAAATTATGTAGAAAAGAAATTGCTTATGACCATGATCGGCAACATGGAGTATTTCCAATATGTCACTTAGAAGGCATGTGGAGTATGCATATCGCCATAGCGAAAGATGCTCGCTCAGCCTATCGTATGATTATGGAGGCAAAAAGTCACTTAAGCTAATGTATGAAAATAACTGGACTTAATATCTCAGGTGCTGTACGTATCGAAAGTGAAAAACCTGGAGCCAATCTTTTAGTCTTCGGCGCTGTACATGGAGATGAACCCTGTGGTGCCTTAGCAATTCGACGATTGCTTTTTGAATTAACTACTAGTAATTTGCCACTCAAATCTGGAACATTAACTTTAGTGATTGCCAATGAAAAAGGCTTAGTTGAAAATAAACGCTACTTGAGTAAAAACCTGAATCGTCTTTTTCGCGATGATATCACTTATGAGAACGGATACGAATGCGATCGGGCTCATGAACTCAAGCCATTAATCAAAAAGGCTGATTTTTTTCTTGATATTCATTCTACTAGTCGCCCCACAAAACCATTCTTATTCGCCGAAAAACAAGTTTTAGCAGAAGCCCAAAAGTTAAATATTGAGCATATCGTTGTCGGCTGGAATACTTTAACTGGTGTAGATCTTGGTGGAGATACTGAGAGCTTTGGCAATCAACATAATGTGCCTAGCCTGACTTTGGAATGTGGTCAAAGTCAAGCAATGACTACTTGGGAAATAGCTTATCAATCATTGTTACAATTTTGTGCCGTGCATCAATTTATTGAGCATGAAATTAGTTCTCAGATCACCCCGAAGCTCTATCATCTCTTTGATGTCGTAAAACTCAATAGCAAGCAATTTAATTATGTCTATCCTTGGGAAAATCTCACCCCGCTCAAAAATGACCAGCTGATAGGTAAAGATGAAAATCAAGCATACCGAGCACCAAGAGATTGTACACTCATCATGCCTGGCACCCCCGAAAACACCGCCATTGGGGAGGAAATTTATTTTTTGGCTGATCCAGCTTAAACTTCTCCTGATAAATATTGCTTCCGCCTTTCCGGAAGTAATCTCTCAATGGCGTATCGTAGCATTGTCCTAGGCATGACTTGATAATGCTTTTGCAGAAAAGCTTCTAATGCTTGCTCATCTTTTTTACCAATTTCACGGAGCATCCAGCCACATGCTTTTTGGATCAGATCATGCTTATCAGGCAGCAATGCTGCTACTAAAGATACGGTATCACCAAAATCGCCCCGTTGAATGAAAGCATACGTAGCAATTACAGCAATGCGTCTTTCCCAAAGCATTTGAGATTTCACTAAGACATACAAAATATCTCTCGGCTTATTCAATAAATATTGGCCCACAATCTTAGCTGCAGAGCTATCTACCAAATCCCAGTTATTAATAAATGCCGTGGAAGCTAAATAGTATTGGTAAATTTCTTTTCGTCTTGGCTCATCACCTTTAGCAAACTGATAAATCAAAATAAAAAGGGCAATTAGTCGCTCTTCATGCCATTTGGAATTCAGCAGATCATCTATGTCAGCTGGAGCTAAATACTTAAATTCGTTCGCAATTATTCTTTGCTCAGGTACCGTTAGTCCCAAAAACTGATCACCATAACCATACTCTCCCTCGCCAGTTTTAAAGAAACGCAGAGACACTTGAGCCCGTTTCTGATTAGCCTTAGCGATCAATGTCTGGCGCAACAGTAATAGAGACATAATGATATTTCGTCTCTACCATGCTACTAACAAAAAAGCATAGTTACAAATAATGCTTAGCGAAAAGCGGGCAGTAACCACTGTTATTCTTCAACTAAGCAATTTCAAAGTAATGAGCCAATAATGCTCGCACTTTTAAAACAGATGTAGCAGCTTCAGTTAACAATGAGAAGCTATCAACATCAGCAGTCACCGCAATTGCTCGCTTTTCAACGAGCGCTCGGAGTTTGCTAGCAGCTTCTGCCAAACGCTGACTGTACTTTTGCCACATTTCAGCTCTAGTTGGATGAAGTTTACTAGCGGCCAGTTCACTACCAACCTCTATAATACTTATCGGTTTATATTGGCCATAAAGTTCATCTAGATCAGTAGATAATGCTAAATAAATCCGTTGGAGTTCAGCAGCTAATAGGCCAAGTTCAGCTGTTTCCACTAGATTGAGTGCCTTGCCCATCAAATTATTCAGTATACTATCTATTTGATCAAGCCAACCTTCAATATTATAGGTCATTTCGTATAATCTCAGCAGCATAGCTTCTCGCATGGCTGCTCTACTTTGCCGCCAAATAGTAGCTTCTCTTGCTAAGTTGTCTATTGCCCCATGATGCCCAGTGGCACTCTCAGTAATCTTAAGCATTCTTGACAATAATTAAAATTGCCAAGAAATATACATTATTTTTTTACCAATCTGCAAGTATTTACGTTCGAAAGTAGTTTGTACCAATAAATAGTCTGGCACCGGATCTAGGCTATATACATTGGGCAAACACTGTAAGACATTGGCAGGTAAGCTCTCTAGTATACTTTGGGCATAAGCAAACAACTGTTCATTATCAGTTTTCAAATGCATTACGCCTTTTGGGATCAGCACTTTCTGATAGCTATCCTGAAAGTGCTTAGCAACTAGCCGCTTCTTGGCCTCATCTCTTCGAGCAAAAGGATCAGGAAATGTAAGCCAGATTTCAGCAATTGATTGAGCGCCAAAATATTCGGCTAACTTTTCTATCGGTAATCGCATGAAAAGAACATTCGGCAAATTGAGCGCCAATGCTTTTTGGGCTCCGTACCACAGACGATCGGCTTTTTTATCAATACCAATAAAATTACGTTCAGGATACTTCTGCGCCAGCGCCAATACGTATTCTCCCTTACCACAACCCAACTCCAAAGTAACAGGTAAAGAGTTTTTAAAATATTTTTCTCTAGGTTCAAAAGGAGTGTGCAGGACATTAGGCAAATGTTTCACTTCCTCCAAGCGAAGGTGTTTTTTTCTCCCCATACCTACTCTAGATAAATAGCAATAAGACCATATCGAGCAATCTTTTCTGGATATTGGGGGAAAGTGGCGTACTTTTCAATAGCTGCCGGTAAACTCGGCGCATACGGCTGTATTTCTTGATAGGAAATACCAGCAAACATTGCCTCCAGAGAAACAAACCTTTTCACTGTAGCCACCTTTTTAACAAAAATATCATCTTCCACTGTAAAGATAATTTCATCTCCAGCTGCAATAAGAGCATATTTAGGGGCACAAGCACGAACCTCTATTTTCTTTATACCAGACTGAATTGCTATAAATTCAGTGCGATTTACTGGTAGAAAGTCTAAGACCCATTGTTTCATACAATTAATTAACGATCCCTATCCTAAGTTTCGTTAATTAAAGATACAAGTGAAATTCACTACAGCAAAAACTCCCGCCTGCTATCCTTGATCACTGAGTTTTAACCAATGAAGTAATACAATAATCCCCATCCACCACCAAATACGGCAGCAATAATGAGAGCAACAATAAGCTTCTTCATAGCGATGTGATTAATATCTTGTGAACTAAGTAACGATACTACGTTTCATTGACAGTGACAATAATTTTATGACAAACATGCCGCTAGATTTTCCGCTTTCAATAAAATGATGAAATCAGTAAACTGCGTCTGTTACCTTTTTATATGCAGCCAGAGAATTCTTCTATTGCTAGTGCCTTTAGACCCTTTTTTAAACTAATTGTCGTATTATTGTTATTCACAATTGCAGCCAATGGTTTAGGATTGATAGTACCGACACTTACTGGCCAATATATCGACCAATACCAACAAACTGGCCAGTATAATAGCAGTTCAGTATTAGCAACATTGATTGGTATAGCACTGATTATTGGCTTAATCACTTTGGCCCAATTAGCCTTGGCAAATTATATTTCTGAAAAAGCGGCCTTTGATTTGCGTGCCAGAATAAGCAAGAAGTTAGCGACCCAATCATTTCATTATGTAAGCACAGTGAGCGTACCGCGCTTGCTCACTATCATGACTAGCGATGTCGATAGTGTAAAAAGTCTCATTTCTCAAGGAGTAGTCGCTATCCTTTCAGCATTATTTATCTTGATCGGTAGCGCCATTGGTCTCTTTAGTATTCATGTTCGCTTAGCATTCATTACCCTCAGTGTAATTCCACTACTTGCGTTTACCTTTTTCTTTATTTTTGGTCGGATTGCGAAGCTTTTCAAAGTAGGCCAAGAAAACCTAGAAAGAATCAATAAAATAGTAAATGAAAGCATTGTCGCTGCCAGTCTGGTCCGTGTCCTTAATTCTACTCAAGAAGAAGTATTCAAATTTGAACAAACTAATAGTGCTAGTAGAAAAACTGGTTTAGCAATAATCAATGGCATTGCCGCACTTTTTCCAGTAATTAACTTATTAGGCAATGGCATGGTACTGCTAATCCTATGGTATGGCGGTCAAAGCATTATTAGTGGCGAACTCAGTTTAGGCAGCTTTGCTGCCTTTTTTACTTACGCCAATATGATGATAGTACCTATATTTATTATCGCCTTCATGAGCAGCACCCTTACCAGAGCATTTATTTCTTGGCAGCGTATCAGTGAAGTACTCAATGCTGAGACTAAAGAAAAAAATGGCACCCTGATTAAAAATATTGTAGGCAAAATTACTTTTGATCAGGTTTCACTGAGCTATGGCGATAAAAAAATTCTCAAAAGTGTTTCTTTTACGATTAAGCCTCACAGTAAAAATGCCATTATTGGTCCAGTATCTGCTGGGAAAACGCAAATACTCTACCTCATTGCTGATTTAATTAAAGCAGAAACTGGGCAAATACTGCTTGATCGAGAACCAATTAGCAACTATCAAAAAGATCATTTAATGAAAGCTATTGGCCTAGTGTTCCAAGACAGTCTGATTCTCAACACTACTTTACGGGAAAATATTCAGCTTACTGAAAATACTGATCCCCAATTACTAGAAAAAGCAATTAAAACTGCCCAATTAGATGATTTGATAGCATCTCTCCCTCAAGGACTAGACACACCCATTAGTGAAAGAGGCAGCAATCTCTCCGGAGGTCAAAAGCAAAGAGTAATGCTAGCTCGAGCCTTAGCCTTGAATCCCAAAATCTTACTTTTGGATGATTTTACTGCACGCGTAGATCGGGCTACTGAGCAAGCAATCTTGCATGACTTAGCACAGTATTATCCAGCAATCACCCTGATTTCAATCACACAAAAAATTGCTCCTATTGAACACTACGATCAAATAATTGTCCTAATGGAAGGCGAGGTAATCGGCACCGGCACACATCAAGAATTATTAGCAACTTCTTTAGAGTATAAACAAATTTGCGAGTCTCAGAAAAGCTCCGAATCATAATCTATGGACTACCAACTCTCTTCTACCAGTCATTTAACATTTAAACAAAGTGCTCGAGACCTTTTGAGTTATCTAGGTAAAGATAAAATCAAAATGGTTTGGGCTTTAGCAATTGTCATTTTAAATTCGATTATTAATATAGCCACTCCCTATCTTATTGGCTTAGCTACCGATACGTATATTGTACAAAAAGACCTGGTAGGCCTGGCCACTTTAATTATGAGCCTGATACTACTGTATCTCATCGGCCTTGGTACCAGTTATTTACAAATGAAACTGATGGGCGTTGTTTCCCAAAACATGCTGTACAATTTGCGCACCAGTTTATTCAATAAACTACAAAGTCTACCCTTAAGTTTCTTTCAACAAAATAAAATTGGTGATTTAACTGCCCGGATCAATAGCGATACCGACAAACTCAATCAATTCTTCTCGGAAAGCATTATGCGCTTCTTGGGCAATTTCTTTTTTATTTTGGGCATTGGTATCTTCGTCCTTATTTTCCAGTGGCAATTGGGCCTCGTAATGCTCTTGAGCACCTTATTCATTATTGGTTTATCCACTCTGTTTAAAAATTGGGTACAAGAACATAATAAAGGCAGTGCTGCTGCTACTGGTGCTCTCTCTGGTCAAATCCAAGAAAGCCTCAGTAATTTCAAAGTCATTGTCGCCTTCAACAAAAGACAATATTTTATCGACAAGCTCAATGAGTTTAATCAAAATGTATTTACTACTAGCAATACAGCGGGCTTTGCTAATAGTATTTATAAGCCAATTTATGACAGTGCCGGCATCATCGCTCAAGCGCTAGTACTAGTCTATGGTCTCATCCTCATCAACAATCAAACCATCACTATTGGTGTGCTAATTGCCTTCTTAAACTACGCTCAAAAGTTTTATGATCCCTTACGTATCCTCGGCACTATTATTGGCAACATCCAGGTAGCCTTAGCTTCCTGGCAAAGGGTAAATGCCATTCTTATTTTAGAAAGCAACCTGAAAGTACTGCCAGAAATAAAGTCCCAATCAAGTAACAACACAATACTGCAGGTAGAACGAGTCAGCTTTGGCTATACTGAAGAACAAAAAGTACTAGAAAATGTGAGCTTCGCGCTAGTCCGAGGGAAAACATATGCTCTAGTCGGTCCTACTGGAGGTGGCAAAAGTACCTTAGCGAGCCTAATGACTAGGCTCTACGATCCCACTGAAGGAGTTATTTATCTCAAAGGTAGAGATATTCGCAGCTTCACTCCTGATGAGATTGCTGAAATCATTGGCGTTATCCTTCAAGAACCTTTGTTATTTAGCGGCACTTTGGGCGACAATATTCGCTATGGCAATAAGAAGTTGCGTCATGTCACCAATCAAGCGCTACAAGATTTATTAGCAGCTGAAGGACTGCAACTTTTTATCAACCGTTTTTCTGAGGGTCTGGACGCTACTATTCAAACTGAAAACATCAGCCTTGGCCAAAGACAATTAATTTCATTTATTCGTATTATCTTGCGGAAACCAGAACTACTTATTCTCGACGAAGCCACTGCCAATGTCGACACAGTTACCGAACAATTACTTAATCAGCTGATCGAAAAACTCCCCTCAAGTACTACCAAAGTAATCATTGCTCATCGTCTCAACACGATCAAAGCAGCAGACACTATTATGTTTATCAATGGTGGTCATGTGAAAGAAGCCATGGATTTTGAACATGCAATTCACTTGATTGACCATGCCAAGAGGAAAAGCTAATGCTAAACAGGTCTTTACCTGGCCGATGAAGAGCCGTATAGTGCTGCTTCTTTTTAACTCAGCATATGCTTGCCGAGGCGTTTGATCATCATTTCAGTCCTGATGATATCGATAGAAGTCCCGATGCTCTCAAAAAAAGGACCAGAGCACTGGCTGACTTTACTATCTCCTGTAAAGCATATACGGAAAAGTTGCCAGCTGGGCCAATACGAGAGAATTTTTACCGAAATATGGCATATGAGATTAAAGTTATTGGGGGGCGCACTTGTGAAACCTTTGATACGGATTTAATTGAACTTACAACCTATTTATTGCAAAATCACGAGCCTTCTAATGAAGAAGTCTTTTGTCCTACATTTGGACAGAATAATTATGAACAAAGACGACATCCACTGGGCAGTATAGTTTGTGATCTGCGCCACACAGCAAGAAGATATAGTGACCAAGCAATCAGAGAGCTTTTAACTAGTTACCGAAGGTATCCCCAATTAGGAATTGCACTCTATGAAATACTCAAACATAGCTACTACCTGGACGAACGCTATGAAAGCGGGGTCGGACAATGTATTCAAGATATTGGTGATGCTTGTTTACCTCCAGAGATTGCAGTCAAGACAATCTCTCGTGTTTACAATATTCAATATCGGGCCAGTTATTCAGGGCGCGTCTACATGGCCAATATTGCCCGCTGGCATAAAAAGTTTCCTGAGTTAATTAATCCCAATCTTTTCTGGTTGGAAGTAGACAGATATGGTTATGTATTAGCTAGCCAAGAGCCTGAAATACTTAACTGGGTTGATGCGTGGGGAGAGTATTTGCAAAGTAGATCTGCCCAGATGACACCATCAAGAGCCCGAGAGCTTTTTGAATATGGTTGTATCAGTGCTACCAGTAAACCAGTTGCTGAAATAATTAAAGCAATGGATGTACTTCTGGACCAAACAACTCAAAGCAAGTGTGATGCTGCCGGTGTTGATCAGGCTTTGAGCCTATTTACCCATTCATACGTTGAACTTTTTGTCAGGAAAACTGCCCCTGATAACCAGGGCAGCATTCCTGAACATTCCGCTCATCATAGGGTCTTGGGGGTAATTGCCGCCCATCCTCTACGCAACACATTATACCGTGCTTATCGTGTTCTCCTCTCCATTGGCATCGCATCTGGAGACGATATCACTACAGTATTTAGCCTGCCCCCTGATGACATATTAGGAAAACCCAAAGAGTTGGTCACTGACAATAACGCAGTACCAGATAAACTAGAACCCACAGCAATGGTAACATTGGGAGCACGGTATCTAGTATTTCGCGAATTGGTTGTGGTAGGGAAAATGTCCGCAGGAGAAGCTCTAGCTACAACTTTGCCCGACACCAAGCATTTTGCCACTCTAGAAAAAAGATTCCCTCAACTTGCAGCAATGTCGCCAATAGATGGAGATGATCCATTAGCTGATGTTGCCTCTGTATTGATAGAAAAGGCTGGTCTTCCGGTTTTCACAACGGCCCTCATTTGTAATGGGGTAAAAAGTCAAACTAGCAGGACAGACTGTAAAAAGTTGGCGACAGCAAGTGGGGTAACAGATATTGCTTGCCAACTGATAGAGGCATACACAGAGGGAAAAGATCCTATTAGCATAACTGATCTAAATAGAACCATAACAGAAAATTTAAGAGTACATGCATTACTCACTGGTATTACCAATAGAAATAGAGTGCTTTTACATCGGCTCATTCAAGCTCAAGGTACAAGACCAAACGCGATAAACATACAAAAGACTTTACGTGAGATTCGCTTAGAACGAGAGAAAAAAGCCGGACGGTTACCTGTGGGAGCGAAACTACACGTGTTTAAAGAATTATCGCCCGATATCATCAGGATTTTGCAAAAAAAGTTCAACATCGATAGCACCCATTTCAGTTTGCATAATGCTAATAAAACGCTAGTAATTCCACCAGGATGTCCTATCGACATCAAGCTTCTCCTTACTTATCTGAAACTTGAAGGAATAATTGATGACAATGATTACGACTTACAAATAACTATTTCTGGCAGATGGCCAGAGGAAATAGCCCGCACTGTAGGGACGGCAATGATTTTTGGTAGCGAGTTTTGTCCTGATCTAAAACCAGGAGCATTTATGACCAAATCACATAATGATGAGACTGGTGGCAGAGTGATGCTTTATGATGCTGGAGGAAAGATTGGAGACTTGCCATACGATATGCCCAGAGCAATAGGCAGAACTGACATGCAAGGTCGCCGTCATTTGGGAGATCTCGATCTGTATCAGGTGATCGGAACAGGGGCCACACACTATGTATACCATGGTAGATGGCATAACAGTTTTGCTCATTTTAGAAAAAGAGTGGATGCAATTATAGCTGAATCTGAATTAACAGATACAATCAGATCATCAACGTGGATCTATGATGAACACCAAGGTGATCGTAACTGGAAAAGTGGTGTAGCAAAACATGAAGCAATGCTAACAACTTTGGGCGGAGAGTATGCTAAGGCTACCAAGCTTGCTGACTTAGGCATCATTGGAAAGATGCGCGATGCTATAGGGCGATTGGAGCATGCAATGGCAACCACAAGAACGGCAATTATTCGTGAAGACCGCGCAGCATTTGCCAGACTGATACAGCTCTGATAGCCTATTAACTTACTTTTTATTTTATGTGTAGATCGGTAGAAGGAATCAGCACACTGAGCAGTGGTAGTGCAGCACCTGTTCGTAGAGCGGCAATCCAAGCTTTGTCATTTGAGCCACGAGCATTAAGAGCGCTACCAGAACCTCCACAAAACCAAGTTCCAGCAGAGGCCTCCCCGCTCCCACTGACAACAGCTCCAACTGGCATGAACAAAAGTGTTGCATTAGATACCTCAACACCCCAAATTATTGCTGAACCTGAACAACCAAAAATTGATTCTCCAAAAGTAAAGATAGTTGGAACACCCATTACAGAAGGACAAGTTCTAGCCGTAACTAAAGGATCTTCAGCTCTCAGCAAAAGCAAGAGAAAAAAATTAGCAAAAACAGCTTCAAAGCAAGCAGCAACAGAAAGATCCCCTGCGGTTTCCCCTACCCCATCAGCCCCAGCAATAGTATCATCTGAAACACATCCTCGTAGCACTTCACCAGTTACTTACTATGCAAGGCCATCAGCACCAAGTGTAGTTTCCAGGCCCAACACTCCTCTTAAGCCCCAAGCAGCAGTAGTTGCAGCAGTAGTTGCAGCAGCGGCTGCATTAGAGGCACAAAGAGCTGACGCATTAAGAAAACAAACTGAGACTGAGCAATCAATAAGAGAACAAACTTTACGCCAAGTAATGGCAGTTCTCGGTATAGCAAGACAGTTAGAAAACAATATGATTAAACCAGCTGAGAACGCTCCACCCAGAGATAAAAGGGCCTTCCACCAACGTCTTGAGGATGCGAAAGGAAGAACGATTATCAATATTGCGCGCGCTTTAGGTATATCTTCTTTCCCCTTAACTACTGGTGGAGCTTTAGTACAAAAAGCAAATATTGTAAGACGATTAGATGGCCTAGGAATTAGCAATGAAGATCGACCAGTATTTTTGAAAAGTTGATCTAATAGATCGCTAGCAAGAATAAAGCCCAATTCTTTCTTACCAGCCTCCACCACCACCTCCGCCCCCGCCTCCACCCGATCCGCCGCTACCAGAACTAATGCTGCTAGAAATAGAGCTGCTAATAGAGTTGATATTACCCATTACACTATTCATATGACTGAAATCCCCAAAGACACTGGCTGTATAATAAGGGAGATTAGTATCGTGAAAAATCTCTTTGAATTTATTTAACCAAAGCTTGGTAATACCAAATACCACTGCATAAGGTAATAATTCCATAAACAAACCTTCTTTTTCATGGAATACTTGACGGTACTGCTCAGCCTGAAGCATAAATTGCTTGAAGCCTTTTACCTGATAGAGCATTTCAGCCCCCTCAGGGGTAATCTGTACCATAAAAGGACTAAAGAGCAGAAAGATAGCGCCAGCAGCTAGAAGTGGTAGACCGACACTAATAAACAAATGGAAATAAAGCATGGCCAATCCCAGCCCCATCAAAGCAATACCAGCAAACAAAAAAGCAAGCTTAAAATTATCTTTTTGGGCACTGATATATTTCTTGGTTGCTAATGATTTCAACATACGCTCCTCAATCAGTGATAATTTTGTGCGCAAACCTAAAGCCAATTCATCAGATGTAACCCCTGGGCCAATTTCATTGGCCACACGGCAACTCATCAAATCAGCAATTAAGGCACTTTCCTGAGAAGTCATAGTAGCTTTGCCACTCTTAGCAGTCCTTTCCATATATACCTTTTGCTTGCTCCACCAATGTTTCTCACCGATGGCAGATACCGTGATATACCCCTTAGCTGCTAGCTGCAAAATATTGGCAGTTAAAAAATGATTTTTCCATCTTCCTCGATGCTCAAGCAGTCCCAGCTCACCAGGAGACAAGTTTTCTGGCGGGCTATATTCCACCATAAGAGACTTATTCACTGCATCATCTCTGCCCCATGTATACCACAGTAAAAAAGCAATAATTAGGGCCAATAATGGTAATAACCAAAACATATATGAACTATATGTATCCCATAAAGAAGGCTGATAAGAAACAAAAATCAGCTTTGGCAAAGTCACTTTTAGGGCCACACCAGTACGCTCCACCAATTGGGTTTTTGATTCCACTTGTAATCTCTGCGGACCTTCCCAAGTAGTGGTAAGAAATTGCTGCATACTAGCGGGCAAAGTAGCATTAGGTTTGACATATTCAGCACTAATTTGCGCATTAGCCTGAGAAATTCCTGCAGGAAAATTAATATAGGCCTTGAAATGATCGATTTTCAAATCCCAAAAGGCCCCAGCAATATTCCATTGCCATACATCATGACTAGCATCCTGAGTTTGAATCACATTTTTCACATCATAAACAATTTTATATTGATTCTCTCCTTGCACAGCCACATTGGCATCACCAATTTGCCAAGTAACCGTATGATCATCCCAATTAGTAATAGTGGTATAAGGATGAGCCTTACCAGCAAAATCAGTAATTGACTGCAAAGTAACCGGAGCAGAGATAAATTGATTGTCTTGGGCTCGATAACGTGTAGGCAAAACTCTAAAGATACCATGCTTATCTGCCACGTTACCAATGTCAGCCAGAATCTTTTCTTCTACATGCAGCGAAGCATCTGGATTTAAGGTGTAATGCACTTCATATTCTTTGATATACCAATCGCTTACCACTTTTCTTAGTATTGGAGCCGCAGAAACCGCTGGCTTTTGAGTAGTAGCAAGACTGTCTGCTAGAACTGGAATATATACTTTTAAGGATAAACCGCTGCCTAATTGCTCAACACTAGCCTTAGCACCTTTTTCTTGCCAAGTTTGCGGTATAATTACTGTGGATCGAGGCAGATCTCCAGCAGTATTAGTTTGATAAAACGGCCAAACAAAATCTCTGACAACCGAGCTATTTAGCCCCGAAAAGCTAGCGGTATAGGTGAGAGTAATATCTTTACTGTTAGTCGCTGGACCAATGTCAATCTGCTTAGCATTACGAATAATGTCTGTCTTACTTTTAAAAGGTACTTTATTTCCTTGAGCATCAGTAACTTCAATTGGAGTAATAATAATGTCACTTCTTTTATTCCCTTTCACTTCATAATATGTAGGCAATATGCGGGTACCAGCACCATCAAGAATAAACTTTTCGGTAAGTTTGATTTTACCATTTTCCTGGAGTTCAACAGTAATTTGGGGCGTATAAGAAACTGCCGCCATTGCTGTTGGAGCAAGTACTACATTGCCTAAACAAAATAACAGGGTAAGTAACCGGAAATGCCGAAAAAGTGAAGCCATAGCAACTATTAGATCAGAGCAAGTGTAGTGAGTTTTGGTAGTTTAGACAATTTGGGGAAGGCAGAAGTCAGAGGGCAGGAGGCAGAAATTGAGAGTTAGGGCCAATAACTTAGAGAAGTAATATGAGAGTGATACACGCTTGGGGACTTTTGTCAGATTTTGAGAAATAGGGTATAGTGCCTTGTCATTTTATCTAAAAACTCTATGACTAGTCGATTGCAGGAAGGCGGACCTGAGGACCATGATGGTTTCACAGTGCTTGAAGAAGTAGGCTATGCTGAGGGAGAGTTTCCTGATCATGGTGAAGCAGAAGCTCGGGCTAGAGCAGCTGCACTCACTGGAGGCGCTATTGATACTGCAAACACTATGCACACTCCTGATCAAACAGTAAAACAGTCGCCATTAGACGAGAACGTTGCTACTGCTATACTTGAAAAAGCCGCTAGAGATAGGAGTGCTGACGCCATTGATGCCACTCTCGTGCAAACTGCTGATGCCACAGCACATCCAGATGTTACCTGGTCGACCTTAGCCAGACAAAACATAAGGGATGGAAGTTGGCTGAATGGCACTCCTGATGCATTAGCTGAAAGAATTCTAGCTGTAGAGAGCGAGGGCCCAGCAAGAAGACCAGATGATGCTCTCGATGCGACATCAATTGAAACGCCATATCATCAAGCACATCCAGAAGCTCCTTGGTACGAAGTAGCCATGCAGAATGAGCGAGATAGTAGTAGCCAAAAGCCACCTCAACCAGCACAATACACACTGCCTGCCTTAGCAACAACTATAGATAGACAACCTTCATTAACACCAACTCAACGAAGAGTGCGAGTTGCCCTAGCATTATTATTGGGTATTGCAGGAACAGGATTGATTGCTAAATCATGCGCGGACACTGCAGATAGAATAGGTGTGCCAATTATTGATGCTATAGAGCGAAACAGATAAGTCCATTTTTTAACTTGAGCAAAAAGATAGTTCAGAGTATAACCGAAATAGTAACATCGTTTATGACAAAACTTGCTGTAGTATCTCCCAAACCAAGAACGACACCGGAAGTTTCTCCCGGAAAAATCAGAGCCAAGGTACGAGCAGTAGTAGAGCGTTCTGCGCGAGCACCAAGGTATGCTAGTCTTATGGACGCTATTGGATATGTTAATGTGAGAGACATTACTGATCTACAGCAAGCTCGTGCAAAACTTGAAGTTGAATTACAACTAGCTGAACTTCGTGAGCAACAAAATGCCGCAATCCCAGTCAAACAGCGCGAACATGTGGTACTAATAAGAACTAGCAGCAAGGTATTACGAGCATGTATTGAATATGTTGATCAGTTGTTAGGCTCTTTACAAGCACGGGCTGCGGCTAATGATTGCCTTAAAACAGAATAGGCATAGACCATTGACCAGATTCTTCTAATCTCTCTACTTTATGCTCCCGCTCAGCACTGAGAACTTTTATCTTATGCTGTTTTTTGGCAGCATATGTGGACTTTTACTGATCAGTGTTTTTGTCCATGGCTGGGGCAAAGAACATTTCGACTTGCCAATATGGTTGGGCGCCAAAAAACAAAAAGTATTAGCGAAAGTTATTGGCGTTGAACAAATCAGCCATACAAGTAAATCTTTTGAAACTGAAATTGGCTATCAAATAAAATATAGTTGGTTTGATGCGCAAAAGAAGCGTACTTACACTTTCTTAAGCACTGTCTTACATCAAGATCCGCAAGACTACTTACCCCAGACAATGGATGTGTATATCAATGCTGAAAACAAAGATATTTATTGGATCGATGTGAGCAATATTATTACAAAAGCTAAGTTTAAAGTCTTTTCCTGATATGACGCAACAGCCAAAAGAAGCTATTGAATGTTATCCACTCATTGAGAGTTTGCTGCCGCCAGATATGCAAAGACAAATTGGGGAATTGCCCATTTGTCTCCAGGAAGTAATTGAACAAATATTAGAAGAACAAAGAAAACCCATGCCAGTAGCACCAACAGGATTAGACCTGGGAATTTGTTATATGGTTCGACTAGCCTTACCCAAACTAGAATGTATCTGTGGTCTAAAAATAGAAATTGTCATCAATGCAAAAGATGCCTTAACACTAGTAATTACTCCGCAAGAAGCACAAATAGAAATAGAGGCTCTGTTACCTGGAATTGATGAATCATATATAGGGATAGTACGAGCAACTATGTATGATATTTATGAAGATGAAAAAAATGCTTGGCAAACAGCTTCTCAGATGAATATCGCCCAACTACAAGTTGCCGCCCGAAATCAACATGTTCTATCTCGAGAAATCCCACATTTTGTTATATCCCACCCACAATTAACGAGCATGCAAACATATTGCGACATAGTACATACGAATAGCCTTCGCCATTACTTCACAGTCTTTCAACGCAGGATCAGAAAGAGTATTGCGCGAGCATATAGACGATGGAAGTCGTAATTACTAAGATTCAAACTCAAGACGACCTGCAGTACCTATAAACACTTACTAAGGTACTTAGATAACAACGTGAATTTATGGGGCGGCACTATTAAATGAGAAAGCTATAGTTCACCCTAGTTGCGTCGCTATTCAAGGTCATAGTGATAGATCATAATTTGTGGTTCAAATACTGCGCAGCTTCTTTCACAGCCACACAAGCAAGTCTTTCAGACCAGGCATGCCTATGTTGATTTACTAAAATAGCATCTACGCCCAAACTACTTGCCAATTCTTCACGCATCTTGCCATCACAATATAAGTCTTCATCAGCAACAACGAGTGAAGTAAAACAACCGACACACCGATGAAAATGCCTATTAGTAACGGTACCAGGACAAATGGCAACAACATTGCTTAGTTGATTCGGAGCCTCCATTTGTGCCAATAAAGCCACTATCGCTCCTTGGCTATAGCCGAGCCAAACAGATTTGCGATACACCTTTCTCAATTTACTTTCTAATCCAAGAACAGCCTCAATTGCTGCCACAATATCAGCTTCATTCAGTGGCATTGGGGCTGGCCGCCAATCTTTAAGCTCAGCTTCAACTTTGCACCAATATCTTCGCCCATCTCTAAGTGCATTGCGACCAGTAACCCCAATAATATCTACTCCTGCCATTTGCTGTAGTCGCAATAACTTCTCTTTAGTAATTGTGGGATCCACAAAAGCTCCCTCTAAATAAACTAGCGCACTTTCGGTATCGGGTTTAGCCAATAGTGGCAATGAGTTAACATGGCAATCAACAAGCTCTATCATAGATTAATCATTAACATCTCATACTAGCTCAAATGGGCACATGTTGCAGTACCTTTGTTTATTTACAAGTCATTTTAAGCTATAGTGTAAAGAGTACGTTTACACTCAAGAATAATGACCGAACCCAAAAGCATCCTGCTCGCTCTCAACTTACTAGGAGTGTCCACTGTTGCCGGAGCAGTCTATCTCAAACTCTTGCAAAGAGCTGATAGAAACTTAAGTCAAATAGCAAAAGAGCTTTCCATTTCTCGCCCCCACCTTTATAAGCTCATTGGTGAACTGGAAGAACACGAGTTGTTACATTTTGAAAAAGCAATTACTGGTGACACACGGATACAGCTCAATTCCCCCTCAGTTATTTTGCAAAAGGTACGCGACAATAAAAACACCATCACTACCATTGAACACGATTTTATCAAGGTACTTCCTGAGCTTATCAGTCAGTTTGATCAAGGAAATGGTGGAGCTAAAGTAAAAATGGTTAGTGGCTCAGATGAATTTCTCGAACTCTTAATGTCAATTGCCGAAGAAGAAAAGCGCTCTATGCTTTACTTTGGCTCTATTGAAGACTTTATTGAATGCGTCACGTGGACCAATCAAGAAAAGTGGATGAAAGCAAGGGTAAAGGCAGGTATCCATATTCAGGCCTTGCTTTTAGAAAGCAGCGAGGCTTACTTACTGAGAAGAAATGATAAAAAGCAGTTACGTGACACCAGAATACTGGACACTGACAGCGCATTTATTAGCTCCTTTCACATATTCGCTAACAAAGTTATTTTCTGGCAGCCAAAAGCCAAGCTGGCAATTTTAATTGAGGATCAGCATATCACTCAAATGCTCAAGGCAATATTCTTTATGCTTTGGAATGCCACCGCAAAAAAATAACTGGCTACTTGTATTTAGATAGTATTAGGCTATGATCTCGCCTTATTGTATTAATTACTTATGAGGTCTGTATATCGAGATGAGATAGATAAATTAGTCGACACTCGTGACTTAATTGATAATATTGCCTACTGGTTCCGCCCAGTTCAAAGACAAGTAAAAGCTGCTGTACCAGCCTTATGGCGCGATATCCAAACTGAATATCCTCAATTTCCTAATCTTAAAAAACGCCACTTCCAAATTAGCCGAGACGTAAGATGGCATATACACCATGTCTTGGAACATGAGTGGGGGCTAACTGAAGTCCCGCCTCCGGTCGCAGAACAAGATCCAGCATTTGTCATTGATACTGCTGTATTCCTAGCTAGAACAGAGCTCAGCACTATTCGTCGCCAAGGTTTGCGACTGATTACTAGGAAAGCTCATAGGAATTTATTAGATCAGCTCCATAGTGCAAACACCTTTTTATGGGATCATTTACCTCTAGATCAGAAGAAAGAGCATAGAGAAACAACCTTCTCCTCCTTTCATCGCTTTTGGCAAAAAGAAATATTAGCAAAACAGGGCCTAGCGGGCGTAAGCGTGGCATATTTATTTTGGAAAAAGTACTTTGAAAGTATTTTCTCACCTGAACTTTGTCACAAATTAGATCAGTTTCTTCTGGAAAATGACGCGGACATATCAGATCCGGTTATGGATGTAATTGGCGGGATATTGGTGGCCGAAGAAAGAGCAGAGGTAGAGAGTCAATTAATTACTTTAGGGAAGTTTATGTATCGTGGCGATCTTGATGAAGAACAATTGCAAGATCAATTACAACCGCATTTAGCTGATACCACGGAACGTGACGTGTGGGCCCTACTAAAGGGATTTGGCCCTGCGGAATTGGCAGAAAAGCTTAGTCAGACAAGTTATCTATCCTCCCCAGCAAAAACTTTGGATGATGTGGTAATGCTTGCTACTATACTTAACTTAAGTCACTTAGATTCGAAACGACTTGCTGCGGTACTAGGAAGCACCATGGATTGCAGATCACTAGTCATGCGCATACTGGGCGAAACAACGGCAGCAAAAAGATTAGCGCATAATCCAGATGCCTTCACAGCAGCACTCATGGGAGCACAAGAAAAGGGCTACTTGCCTGAAAAAAAAACTGCTAATGTAGTTTTATTTGTTCCGCCAAACAGAGTGATCTCAGCTATTCAGCGTCAGTACAGTCGAACATAATAATTATCATCCATAGAATTTCTTGGTAAGGTAGCTATGCTTATTTACCAGTATATGCGAAAGCTTAAGAAATGGTTGTTATCCGCCAAAAAGCCCATAGGTCTTTATCTCACTTTAGGACTATCTTTCGCTCTCATCGGCCTTTTATATTTTGCGGAACTCAGTGAGCATGTCTCTTTGCACCGCACTTGGGATACTTTTGACAATACCGTCTTACAATCGATAAAACCGTGGCGAAATCCTTATAGCACACTCTTTTTCAGCTTCATTACTTTCTTGGCTAATTCTCAAACTGCCATCTTCTTATCGGCACTCACAATCTTATTGTGCCTCTATACCAAACAATATTTTACTACGCTAATTTTTGCTATTGGTTTATTGGGTAGTGGGGAAAGTATCTTTTGGCTCAAAAATCTTATCGGCCGCCAGAGACCTGATATTGCTTTACAATTCATTACCGAAAATAGCTTTAGTTTTCCTAGCGGACATATGCTCACTGCTACAGTGCTCTTTGGTTTAATCACCTATCTTTTGATACGTTCAAGCAAAAAGCTTTGGTCAAAAGCAATAAATATCTTAGGCTATATCATCACCGTGAGCTTAGTAGGCTTCAGTCGTATGTACTTTGGCGTCCACTATCCTAGTGATATTTTGGGCAGTGCATTGGTCGGAGGATCTTGGCTCAGCGTCATCATTACAGCTTTAGAACTCAATAATCACTACCATATTTTTGGCGCCAAAGTATTCAAACCAAGTAAATTATTTTTTCTATTACCGATAGCCGCCTTTCTATTTTCATTACTTTTGCACAGCACATTCATTCAAACCGTTAGTTAAAATTGAGTAAGTTTCATTTTTAAGTTAGTAGATTGGAAGCTACTTACCTTGGTTGGGAATGGTGTGAAGTGGGAGAGACAAAATAATCTTCAGAGATAATGCTTATTGGCTATATCTCCATCAGATCTCTCCACGAGGTCGAGATGACAAGTGAGTGAGTATGCTCAGCAGACAGTCTGGTCAGTTTTTTACTAATAACTGACCAATCTGTAGAGTCAACATGTGTGTTTGGCCCCCCTATACTCTTCATCATTAGGCAAGCAGGTTTAGCTTGTGATAGCATTAATGCAATAAAAAATTATTTCTATGGATAATATTATCTGGCCAGTAGTGACTCGTCTCATACTATTTATTCTTTGTTGGTCTGCCTTACTTTTTGGTTTTAGCATATCACGTTATGGTCAATTGTTAGCTGATTATTTAATATATGTTGTCATTCTTACCATTATACTTTCATGTTTAATGGCGGGCTGGAGTTTTCTAACACTGCGAGCTTATTACTTAGAAAAGGGCATTGATGTAAAAATTACCATCAATTCTAAATAGCAATTTCACTACCAAGACCAAAGGAAAAAGCTACTGTCAACAACAATAGGGAAACAACAATAGGGGGTAAATTTTTCTCATGCTATGGTAAGCTCAATTACTTAATCAAGTATGAAAAAATGGTTGAGCTGGTGTACAGCATTTCTGGTTATCATCAGTATTGTTCCCCAATCATCAGCAGCATTATTTCCTGATGTTTCTTCTGCCCATCCTAATTACACAGCCATTGCTTTTCTTCGTGATCGCGGAGTAATTAGTGGCTTTCCTGATGGGCTTTATCGTCCTGAAAATGCGGTGACTCGAGGAGAAATCTTGAAGATATTAATGCGCGCCGCTGGCGAGACCAATCTACCATTTGTTAGTGGTGATCCTTTTCCTGATGTGAGAAGTAATCATGTTTTTGCCGCCTATATCCAAGCGGCTGTCCAACAAGGAATAGTGCGAGGTTATGATGATGGTCTGTTTAGAATGGATAGAACCGTAAGTCGGATTGAAGCTTTAAAGATGCTCTTGTTAGCTAATCATATCAATACAAATGCCTTACCAAGTGGTAGCAGTTACTCTGATATTGTACCAGGCTCATGGTATGTCCCCTACGCAAGATATGCGCTAGATCATGGATTAGTAGACGCTTTCCCAGGTAATACAATTCGTCGAGATGAATTACTCAATCGCGGATTAGTAGCTGAAATGGTGTATCGTTTCTATCGTGACAGACCAGATCTTTTACCTGCCGTGGCCATCCCATCGCCAACAGTTCTGCCCACTGCATCTTCGATGCCAACACCAACTGTTTCCCCCACTGCAATTATTTCACCGACACCAACAGCGATATCAACACCAACAGCCAGTCCGACAACACCATTTCTCTTTCCTCCTGACTTCACCCTACCCAGCACACCATTACCGGTAGTTTCAACACCAGCACAAAATGTACAAATTAGTGTGATTGATCCCACTCTACGCTGCAACTTCAACACAGGAAATGAAGGACTAGATTATTCAGGAAAAGTGTGGATACAGCAAGGTATGGAAGACAATTCTCATATGCAATTTCGTTATTATTGGGAGTTTGGGGATGGCACATTCACTCCCGATATGTATTACACGTATTATCACGGTATAGATGACAGCGTTCCCGAGCATAGAACATTTGATTTACCTTCCTATCATCGTGCCTTTCCTAATCCGTTTATGACTAGAGCAACTGTATATGTTTACGTCACTAGTGGGATGTATGCTGGCACCCGTTCTGCCTCTGATATTGTTGACTGTTCACATATTGTTCCATAGAGAATAATCGAAATTGATCGATGCTATAGTATGATCTAGATCCATGTCTTATCTATAATTCCCCTGACTTATGAAAACCAATGCCAATTTTGGCATTCTAGTAATTCTCATGGTAGCAGCTTTGTATGGTGCGACCATGATTGGACTAGAATACAGCGATATAGCTCCAGCAGAAAAGGAAAACATTGTCATTTTCAGCGTTATCGGTTTTATCATCTTAGTATTAATTTTGGTCAAACTTTTAGTCTATCCGAAGTCGATGGATGCCAACAGTCTTTTACAAAATGGTGGTGTGCAAGGAGAAGCAGAGATTATCAACATTGAAGATACCGGCGTCAGCGCTGGAGATATTAAATACATAGTACGATTAACTGTGAGAATAACTTCTCAAACACAGCCTCCCTTCGAAACCAGCTTGGAAACTTTAGTCTCTCGAGTCAAAATTCCTCACATTGGTGACAAATTTGCTGTCGTCTTTGATCCCATGGACCACAGGCAAATAGCCTTGTTTAGTTAGCAAGAGCACCAGTCTCAAGCTTAGGCAGTACCAAACCCAGGAGAACTCCCACACTTCGCCATTCCTGCATTTGGTTACTAGCTATAGCGAGTTTAATTTCAGCAACCGATAGCCAAGTTACTTGAATATCTTCGCCTTCCTCAAGTTTTTGTCCCTGCTCAGTAACACCATAATCTCTCACTAAGAAATAATATAAATCCCACTCAACTGTCGCACCAGCCCTAGCTCTGGTCACCAATGCAAGATTTTGAATGTGTAAACCAGTTTCCTCCAAAGCTTCTTTCTGAGCAGCAACTTTTGCAATTGCCACCATGTCTTGTCCGCTAGCCCGCAACTCACGATACTGATCTATAGTGTCACACACTTTTCCGCCAGGCAGGCGCAAATCAATAGAATTTGTTTCCTGACGTTTCTCTTTCGTAAGCAATACTTTTCCTTCAGGTGAAACGATGATTAATCTAGTTCCAGGAGAACGACGATACTGTTCAAATACTTTGCCATTGTCTTGGCGCATATGAACTACTTCACCAACTGTACCAGTAAATACTATAGATTCTTGCATAATAAAAAAACTTAAAACTGAAGCAGCTTAGTACGCCAACTGAAAGTCTGGCAATAGATTTCATCTATCTGTTTCTTTCACAATATCCTAAGTATTGCCTACAAACATAATACTTGTTAGCCTAGCAACTGGTTCTTAAACAATCATGAAAGTATTGGCATCTTCATTATACTATTGAATATTTTATGGCTACAAAAAAAGAAACCATACAGGATATTCTCAACCGACTTGTACCCAGCGACAGATTTTTTACTCGCGCCATGTTTGGCGAATATGCTCTCTATGCCGATAATAAAGTAGTTGCCCTGATCTGTGACGATATCCTTTACGTTAAGATAGTGCCGGCTAGTAGTGCATTAGAAAAAGTAGGCAAAAAGGGCTCGCCGTATCCAGGAGCAAAGGCTCACTATATTGCTAATAAATATTTACTTTCCCATGCTTCGAAGCTTTCGGCGCTGCTATTAAGCATAGCAGCGACACTTCCTGAAAAAAAACAGAAAAAGAAACTTTAATCTCATCATACTATGAATCGAAAATACCTCTTCATTGCTGAGTTCATCTTCATTTTTGTTGGTACTATTGCGATAGTGCTGTGGGATTTTGGGTCCGATTCATCAAATTCCCCCGTGCCCAGTTACTTCACTGAACAAATAAGCAATGGTATTTTTCAGCATTCAGGTAAACAGCCAGTCAATGGACTCGAGGCAGCCATGGTGCAAGAGGCCTTTCCTAATATTTCACCACAAGATTTTATTGGCGTAGAAGCGAATGGAGGAAAGTATGTAGTAACTAATAATACAGTAAACTTTTTAGCAGATCGGAGTAAGCCACGAAAAAGTGATAGCAAAGGCATTTCAGCAATTGGCCTAGAGCGATTACTAACTAATATTAGCAAACGACTTAACCAGCCTATAACAACTGCTAATGACATCGACGCAATCCTAGGTACACTCAAACAAAGTGAGATACCTAAAGCAAAACGAGAAACAACCATTCAAGGAGAGTATCTATGTCTGCCATTGAAAGATTCTTCAGCTAAACAGATCGGTTGTCAGGAAGGGATCAAATCTTCTGATAGCATTTATTATGCTCTTGATTTAGCGCCATTAGAAAACATTATTCAATTAATGACCGGTGAAAAGATTCGTGCCGAAGGAGAATTAGTACTCGTAGAAACTCTCAGCAGCGACAAGTGGCAGAAATACCCAATTAAAGGGATTTTCCGCACCGTTACCATAGAAGAAATAGACTAGGTTCCAAATCAACATAAAATCCGATCATTGATAATATTTTTCAGTTGCTTGTTGAAAAAGTAACAGCTACTTTATAGGCAAAGTAGTTGTATTTATGGAAAAACAATGCCGAGTTAGCAAAAAGCCATTCTCGCTCACTGAGCAGGATCTCTTCTTTTATGAAAAAGTGAGCCCTGTGATTAATGGCAAGAAGTATCTTATCCCGCCGCCAAGCCTATCTCCAGAGGAGAGATTGCGAAAACGCTGGGTGTTTCGTAATGAGCATGCTCTTTATAATAATAAATGTGCTAAAACAGGTAAACCTTTAGTCGCTATGTTTCCCCCCACTTTGCCGATTACTATTTATGAACAAAAGCTATGGTGGGATAAGAGCTGGGACGGTACTGAATATGGCCGTGACTTTGATTTTTCGCGACCATTTTTTGCCCAATATGCTGAGTTATTGAGAGCAGTTCCTCATCCTAATTTACTTAATGATGCCTTGAGCAATGAAAATAGTGATTATGTAAATTGCACGATTAGCCTCAAAAACTGTTATATGCTTTCTGATGCAGGTAGCTCAGAAGATTGTTATTACAGCAATATTATCAATAGTTCCAAAAATTGTGTGGACTGCACCGCTGTAGTTGGCTCGGAAATGGGCTATGAGTTAATCGGTTCATTGAGTTGTTATAACAGTAAGTTTTTACTCAATTGTGATAACTGTCGAGACAGTGCTTTTTTGTATGCCTGTAAGTCTTGTAGCAATTGCTTTGGTTGCTACAATTTACGACATAAAGAGTACTGTTGGTATAATGAGCAACTGACGAAAGAAGAATTCGAAAAACGGCTAGCAAAAGTAGATTTAGGCAATTATGAGACTTACCAAAGACTTAAAGAAGACTTCTTAGTAAGGATACAAGCAGCACCAAGAGAATATGCCTTTCTCATGGGTAGTGAGAATTGTACGGGAAATGTTGTGGTCAGATCACACAATACGCATGTCGCTTTTGACTGTGATGGTAATCAAGATAGCAAATATACTATTTCCACCACCGGCATTCGTGACACTTATGATATTGAACATACTTATAATGCTGAGCTGTGCTTGGAAGTAATGGCTGCCACAAACATTTATCAAAACCTTTTCTCATTCTATACCATTAATAGTCAGAATATTTTTTATTCCTATCTAGCTTCCGCCGCCAGTAACTGTTTTGGCTGTGCCGGAATTAAGAATCAGCAATATTGCATTCTCAATAAAAAATATAGCAAGGAAGCATATGAAGAATTAGTGCCCAGAATTATTGAGCACATGAAAACAACTGGTGAATGGGGAGAATTCTTTCCTATGTCAGTATCTTTGCACGGGTATAATGAATCTCTGGCTGTAGATTATTTCCCATTAACGAAAGCAGAGGCATTAACAATGAGCGCTAATTGGAATGACTATGAAGCTCCCAAGCCCAGTGCCACTCAAGTACTAACAGCCAATCAATTGCCAGCTTCAATCCAAGAAGTCACAGACGAAATACTACAACAAGTGGTTCAATGTGCTAGCTCAGGAAAACTCTTCAAAATTACGAAACAAGAATTACAGTTCTACCGAGCCCATAATATCCCCTTACCCAGAGTATGCCATGATGTGCGTTATCAAGAGCGACTAAAATTACGTTTACCAAGACGGCTCTGGCCGAGACAATGTGATTGCCTAGAAAGTGGTCATGATCATACTGCTCGCTGTGAGCATCAATTTGAAACACCTTATGCTCCTGATCAACCAGAACGGATCTATTGCGAAAAGTGTTATCAAAAAGTAGTAACTTAAAGTCTTACTATGAAGCCAAACAAAATCATTTTCATCCATGGCAATGGTGCAATGCATTGGTCTTTTGCTTGGACCCCTTGGTTAAAAGTTGAGTTAACCAAGCTAAACATTCACACTACTTTCGAAACCTTTCCGGATTCAATATTAGCAAGGAAACAATACTGGTTATCTTTCTTAAAAGACTATCTCAAAGCGGATGAACATAGTCTATTGATTGGCTGGTCTTCAGGAGCTGTTGCCGCCCTCAGATATGCGGAATACAACAAAGTCTGGGGCTCTATCTTGATTGCACCTTGTTACACAGACTTAGGATTAGAGTCGGAAAAGATTAGCGGTTTTTATGATGAACCATGGAATTGGCAGAAAATCAAAAAACATCAGCAAAAGATTGCTCTATTTTACTCAAAAAACGATGAGCTTATCCCGCAAATAGAATTCCAGCATATCAAAAAGCAGTTGCAGCCTGATGAGGTATGTGAACTTGAGACCAATGGACATTTTATTCATCAGGAGACATTTCCGGAGATAGTGGCTTGTGTAAAAAAGTTTATAAATGGAGCAGCTGGGTAAGGGAATGGTTCATTGTTAGTGTTAAAGGAAGTCTGTTTATGGACTCCATCAGTATCAGATCCCTCCACGAGGTCGGGATGACGGTGGGAGCAAGATTGTTTTCCTAACTGATTTGTCAATTATTTTCTAATGGTTAAAAACTAACCAGAAGTTCTTTTCTATCAAACAGAAACTGACAAAATTGTTGATTAAACAAACTCACTCGATTGTCATCTCGACCTTGTGGAGAGATCTGATGGAAATGCAGATTTTCATTTTCCATCTGTTAAAATATTCAAAGTATTCTCTTTCTTTATGTTCTACGTTTACATCATTGCCAGCAAATCACGGGTAATCTATATAGGTGTTACCAACAATCTTAATCATCGAATAGAGGAACATAGAACTAATTATCATCCAAACTCATTCACTGCAAAATACAAATGTTATCGATTAGTCTATTTCGAACTTTTCCAGCAACCATTAGATGCTATTGCTCGAGAAAAGCAATTGAAACGGTGGAGTAGAAACAAAAAAGCAAACTTGATAGAACAAGAAAATCCTCATTGGGTAAATCTTGTTTAATCAATTGATTGAGAAGAATCTCGCATAAATCTCTCGTACATATTACGGATTACTTCTTCCTCTACTACACGATCACGTTTTTTATTTCTTTCTAAACACTCCTCAAGAGAAATATGAGTAAAATCTTTGATCTCTACAGTAGCCTTGCCTACTACTAAAGCTCTAATAGTACGTTCATATTCTGGATTGAGATTAGTATCATCGACAATAACATCTTTTCCTTGAGCCAATGCTTCTAATATTAACCAATTACGTGTCTTGGCCACCATAGCCTCAGAGGCTTCTGTTCTATAGGTATGATGGAGCATAGCCCGAATCTCATCCTTATTGGTGCGGATATACTTACCAGGAAATTGAGCTTGCATAGATTTTGCCCAAGTACTCTTCCCTGATCCCGGCAATCCTTTAGTAATAATTACTACAGGCATAATAATTAGAAATAGCTGTTCACACTATACCTATTTTACAAACTAGACTGCAATCCTGGTATAAACCTGTTCAGGAAGACCTGATAGCACATACCGTTTCTCTTGTGGTGAATGAATATAGGTAGTCACACTACAATTAGGAGGTGACGGTTCTAGCCTTTCATTAGCTTCTTTTCTCGTCCATCTTTCCAGAATAGCTCTAGCCACATGAATAGGTCCACCATGAGTAACAGCAATAACAGTTTTGTCTTTATGTTGCTCCATTACTCTTAATAACCAAGGCCGAACCTGGGTAATACCAACATCCTCCATACTTTTGCCTAAAGGAGGCCTAAAAAAGAATGGCCCATCTCTGGTTCTTTCATCCTCAAAATGAGGGTATGTGGCCAGAATCCTCTCTATCGACCACGATTTTGTTTCCCCAAAATCTCGCTCCGCTACTCCATCATCAACTTTTACCCCAGCTTTGATGGTATCGGGGATATCACAGCCAGCCATTTCATAATAACCATTGAGGATTTCACGCAAAGTACCTCTTGTTCGTGTGGTGTCGGAGCGATACAGTATAGCGTCAGCAATATCCCACTTACCTAATGTAGCTACCAGGAAAAGTTTTCTTCCTGTTTGTAATGCTTCAGTTATACCTGTGCTTGTTAAGGGAATTTCAGAATCAGGTACATCACCAAGCTCAGCCAAAACACTAGCAGCAAGCGCCCTACCATCAAGAGATAAGGCATTCCAAGCACTACGAGCATGACGAATAAGCATTATCCGTGTAGGTCCTTCATCCGCCTCTGGTAGTTCCTCAAAAACTGGTATGTCTTCAGCTGTCATAGTTAGTGCAAAGAATGAGAAATATACAATAAAAGAGCCATAGCAACAACCATGTCTATTTACTCACAACATCAATAAGCATTCGCCTGGCAGAAAACTGAATATAAGCTGCAGCAGCAGTTTGAGTGAATCCATGTACTTGCATACAAGCCCGAACTATAACTGGCCAAACAGCTTGAGCGCGAAGCAAACGCGTCCCATCCATTCCGTGTCCATTCCGTACCATAACACCATCAAAATCAACCAGTAGTCTCGAACCTGCTAAAATATCATCAAAACGCGGTTCTAATAAATCGCCCAGAGAGTTAATGGCATTAAGACACGTCATTTCCTGCTCAAATTCGATTAAATTATCTGCTTCAACTGCAGCTTCTCTAGCCCTCTGGCCTTCAGCGCTATACAAAGCAAATACTGGCACAACTTGAATCCGTGATTGTCTCATAAGATATCTTTCATGACCTGCATCGAGCATCCCTTGCCCCCGCAATACATTCTTATTAATTCTCTCTAGATTTTTACGAGAATCTTCAATTACCACCAACTTGATCTTGCCAGCATTTTCAGCCAACAGCCTATCCATATAAGCGCCCAAAGCATCAAGCTTTTGAGCGCTTATAATGCTACTGACACCTTTAGGAAAAGCCATTTTATTTTTGGCCAAAATGGCACCCAAATGTGTTGGTAACCTAGAGTTCATTACTTTTGCTGCCTGTATACCTGCTTCAATATCCCCAGTCGTCCACAGCACTAATTCTTCAATTGTGGTCCCATGTCTAGCAACAAACTCCGCCAAATGTTCAATCATTTCAGGGTACACGCAAGTTTTGATTGCCATACGACGCAAGCCTGTAACAATGCCATTACGGAAATCTTCATAAACCTCTGCACCCAAAGCTTGGTCTGGAACGATCATTCTCTCCCAGAGTAACCGTGCTAATTCTGTATATCTTAACTGGCCAACAATTTCGTCATGCAAAGTAAAAATCGCCTTGAATGTATCTTCATCAATTGGCGCCGATATAGGTAGTTGCGGTCCCCTGGGCCGAGGATATTGCCCAACTTTTATTTTCAATCCTGCCATCACTTGATCCCAGGACTGAGGCTTATCAACATGTTCATAAGAGTCAAATGCCATACTACTAATAATTAGTAAACTACATTATCAACAAAATCGCCATGGAGCAATGTCGTCCAAAGTTGGTTGACCCAAAAATAACATTGGCAGAAAATGAAACTAAATATAATTTCATTTTCTATGAAAGGAGGTGAAAAAATATGAAACTGATTACGCGTGACCCTTTCCAAGATATTAGTCAATTTTTTGATAATTCGCCCTTTTTAACTTGGCAAAATGGCACAGCCGATGTCGACATTTATGAAGAAGGCAACAATATCATGGCCAAGATCAATATTCCTGGTTTTGATAAAGAACAGATAAAAGTTGATGTGGATGATAATGCTCTCCATCTCTTAGCCAAAAAAGAAGAACAAAAAGAGGAAAAGAAGAAGAGATATTATCACCGAGAAATTAGCAGCGGTGGGATAGAACGATGGATACCCTTACCGAGCAAAGTAGCTGAAGATAAAATTGATGCTCATTATGAAAATGGCGTCTTGCAACTAACAATGCCAAAAGCTGGAGACAATCGAGAACGAAAGCTAATAGCAATTAAATAATACTTGCTGAGGAGTAAATCTTCTTTCAGATTTACTCCTCAAAGTACTTTTCAATAATTAAAGACTTTTGCCGTCAAAATGGTGAATTGAAATTTGATCCAAATCAATATCATCTAAACAACGCACATTAATCGCTCTCATCTTTTTCCCTTCAGCATCACTACCAGCACCAAAAGATAAAATACCGCAAAGGGAACAAAAATAGTGATGAATAACACGCTTGCCGAATTGATAATCAGTCAGCACATCTTCTCCAGATATGAGAGAGAATTTCTCTTCAGGAACAAAGACTAATAAACTACCGCGCTTGGCACAGATTGAACAATTACACGCCATCGCTTTTTCAATTTCGGCATCGACCTCAAAACGCACCTGCTTACAGTGACAGCTACCTGTGTATTTCATAGTTAGAGATTACTACTGTGGTTTTTTCATGTAATTCAACATCCAGTTGAAACCAAACTTATCAGTAAGCATGCCAAAAGTCGCCCCCCAAAATGCTTCAGTTAAAGGTTGCGTTACTGTACCACCAGCGGAGAGATTTTTGAAAAAAGTATTAATCTCTTCTTCGCTACTGCAATTGAGACATAAACTAATAGTATTGCCTTGAACCGCTTTTTCGGAGCCCATCATGTCTGATGCTAAAAGAATTAAGCTATCTTTGGTCAAACTAGCATGCATCACATTGTTGCTAGTCATACCCGGCATTTGCTGATCCATTGGCGACTCACCCACTGTTTGTATGATTAATTCACCACCTAGACATTCTTTATAAAAGTTCATAGCTGCACGACAATTACCAGCGAAAGCCAAATAAGGATTGAGTTGTGTCATAGAAAGTTCATTAGAAATAAACCAACAATAAACTAATAGAACTATTTCAAAATTTCAGCAAGTTTGTCCAAGAACTCATTCCAGCCAACGGCGCTTTGCTCTTTCATTTCACCTTCAAGTAGCCCCTCATGTCGTAAGGTGAATTTGGTTTTATCTCCCTCTATTTCCTCCAAGGTTATAGTCACCACTAAATCATTAGGCAAATCTGCCATGCCATAATATGAAGCCGGTACCACATTACCTTGCTCATCAGCGAAATTATCAGTAAATACAATCCGTTCCATCGGTACAATTTCCTGGTAAATGCCCGTACTCCAAAAATCTTTTCCTTCAGGAGAACGCATACAATAGAGATATTTACCGTCCACTCGGAAATCTGCTTTACATACTGGTGCAGTAAAACCTTTCGGCCCCCACCAGCGCATCACTAACTGAGGATCAGCCCAGGCCTGCCATACTTTGTCCCGAGCAACATTGAACACCCTTGAGATAACAAGTGCCTGCGAACCGCCTGTACTTTCTGCCATACAATTATTTAGTTAGTGTTTAAAAATTGTGCTAAAGAATCTAATCGATTTTCCCATAGAGCTTGATACTCTTGTAAATAGTGAGCTGCATTTTTGAGCGCTAGAGGAGACAACTTTACCAATTGTTTCTTCCCCTTGCGTCGCTTCACAATGAGCTGCGAATGCTCTAACACCTTGAGATGCTTAGAAACAGCAGCCAATGACAATTGATACGGCTGAGCAATTTCGCCAACTGTCAATTCCCGATCAGCCACCCTTTGTAAAATATCTCGCCTAGTGGGATCAGAAAGCGAACTAAAAATGGAATCTAGATTGAGATCATATTTAACCATACGGTTGAATGATAGGGGATTAATACCAATGAGTCAATAATGTATAATAAAAGGAGCCTATGAAAAATATACGCAAGCAACCTGGAGAGCTTATGCTAGAAATAGCGTTGCCTCCACCAATAATTCAACAAATAGAACAACTCCCCCCAGAACAACGAGCACTTTTTTGTTTTGCTCTCCGCCAAAGTCATGAGCTAAAAAGATTTTGTCGAGATCATGTTATCGGCAGTATAGCTTTAGTACTATCAGATGGGGAAACAAGCCTCAGTATTCATGTTGAGCCACAAAACATTGAACGAGGTATAACAGATCAAAAAAATCAGCTTCCTAACTTTAAGCACCCATTAGGTATCATGGTCACATACGCAATCACTGACCAGCCATACTTTCAATTACGCTATTTCCCAATTACAGCGGACACTGAGTATGTCCGCCAGGCAATAAAGAAAATACAAAGAGAAATGACTCCTGAAGATTTGGAATCTATGGATGTACCAATTAGTACACCGAAAGATTCTAGTTTATGGCGTGACCTGCTCAAGAGAATACTCAGTTAAAAACACGCAACATCAGACAAGAAAGTAATGTCACTTCTCAATACAAGCTCTTGTACATAAAAACTCAATGTAGCGCAACCTATTGTGGACACTGAGGCAACTTTCAGCGATTATTTACATTGCAAATCAATTTTCATCAATTATAATAGCGATGAAAGTAACAAAGTCATGGACCATTCACTGCCAATTTCCTTAGCAGCCGAACCTGTTTTTATGTTGGGTAGCTTCGCTATTACCAATGCCCTGCTAACAAATGTTATCCTGGCTATTATTTTGCTCAGCATGCTTTATTTATTCCCCCAGAGAACTAGCTATATTCCCGAACAATTACAAAATTTTTGCGAGCTGGTATATGAACAATTACTCAACTTAGTCGAGTCAGTAATTGACAATAAAAAAGTGATCTCAGATGTACTACCTATAGTAGCCACTTTTTTTGTTTATATTGTCACCAGCAATTGGTTAGGCTTGGTACCGGGAATCGGCTCTATTGGGATTTATGAAATGCATGATGGCCACAACACCTTCATTCCCCTCCTCCGAGGCTCCAATAGTGATCTTAATCAAACAATAGTATTAGGGTTTATTTCTATTTTTGCTATTCAGTGGTATGGATTTAAATATCAAGGCCTCCAGTACTTCAAGAAGTTTTTCAATCTTTCTAATCCCATCTATACTTTTGTCGGATTGCTTGAACTACTTTCAGAAATAGTAAAAATATTCTCTTTTGCTTTTCGTCTTTACGGCAATATTTTCGCCGGTGAGGTATTATTGATAGTTGTTTCTGGTCTATCTCCCTTTTTGGCACCTGTTCCCTTTTTAGGGTTGGAGCTCTTTACCGGTTTGATTCAAGCATTAGTCTTTACCATGCTAACTGTAGTATTCCTACGCACCGCCACCGAGAGTCACGTCCATTAATACTTCTACCGCGCGTATTTTTAACAAGTACTCGCAGTAGAGAGATTAATCTCTCCAAATCTTAACTCATTGATTTATGGCAGACGAATTGGCAATTACAGTAATTATGAGCATTGGTGTAATCGGCCCAGCTTTAGCTATTGCCCTTATTGGCAGCAATGGCATGAAAGCTATTGGGCGAAATCCTGAAGCAGCCTCAAAAGTACAAGGCAGTATGATGCTCGCTCTCGCCTTTGCTGAAGCATTAGCAATTTATTGTCTTGTTGTCTCACTGATCCTTAAATTCACTTAATACCAACTGTAACTATGGCTGAATTACTTAGTAAGCTAGGTATTAATTGGACATTATTGATAGCCCAGTTAGTAAATTTCTTGCTTTTATTTCTACTTTTACGCCGTTTTCTTTTTCTACCTTTACAAAGTAAGCTGCTTACTCGCAGAGCTGATATTGCTAAGCTGGTAAAAGAACGGCAAGAAATAGAGCAAATAAAACAAGCTACTGAAGAGCTGTATCATGCCAATATCGCTCAGGCCAAAAAGGAAGCTGATCACATTATTAAACATGCCCAAGAAGCAGCCAGTCGCAGTGCCAGTGAAATGATAGAAATGGCCAAAGCTCAGGCTGATAAAGTAATTAAAGATGCTGAGGCTAAGATTCAAAGCCAAACAGCCACAGCAATCACGCTCATTCGCCAAGAAACCGCAGAGCTTGCAGTAATGCTGGCTGAGAAAGTGTTACAGCAAGAACTCAGCACGCCTAAAAAGCAAATTCAACTTTTAGAGAAAGAATTAGCTACTAAGATTCATTGAATACTATGCTAAAGGTAAGCGACTTAGCAAAACAATGCGTGAAGCATTTTCCTGAGATAACAATCAAAGATATAGAAATAATTTTCACCGTCCTTGATGATCAGAAAGTTTTTTCTTTCCTCAGTGATAAGCATATACCCATACAGACAAAATTGCGTACTTTAAAGAAAATAAAAGGTCCGGCATATCTTAAAGGCGCCTTGCTATTTTTAGCCAGTGCTTTGGCAGAAGAGACAATTTTGCGGACTTCTCTTGAGGCTAGGATTACCGGTGAAATCCTGGCTAATAGTGGCAAAACGACCGTAATTGATATCACTTTGGCACAATCTCTCGGTAGCAAAGTACAAAAACAGCTCGAAGCATTCATCAATAAAGAACTACTAAAAAGCAAGAAGTCCCTCTATGCTGTATACCATATTGATCCTGATATGTTGGGTGGAATTATCATCGCTCAAGAAAATTTCACTTGGAATTACAGTGTTAGAAAACAACTCGATCAATTTAAACAAATGTTCACCTCTACTACCTTTGACTCTTCATTATGATCTCTTCTGAAAGCATCAGTAAAGAACTAAAACAAGCAATTAGCTCACTCAAACTCGATAAAGCGCCAGCCAATATCGGTGAAATACTAGAAGTTGGCGATGGTATTGCTCTAGTTTCTGGACTTTCAGAAGCAATGATTGGTGAGCAAGTACTATTTCCTCATGGTATTACCGGTATTGTCTTAAATCTCAATGAAGACCATGTTGGTTGTGCTGTTTTGGGTAGTGCCGAGAATTTGCAAGAAGGCGACGAAGTCAAAACTACCGGAACGGTACTTTCCGTACCTGTTGGCTCCCCACTAATTGGCCGTATCGTCGATCCATTGGGTGAACCATTAGATGGCAAGGGAAAAGTGAAAACAAAAGTCTATCGAGCTGTAGAAGTAAAGGCACCGGGTATTATTGACCGCAAAGAAGTTAACCGCCCCTTACAAACGGGTATCAAAGCAATAGACAGTATGATACCAATTGGTCGCGGACAAAGAGAATTAATTATTGGTGATCGCCAAACTGGAAAAACAGCGATCGCAATTGACACCATTATCAATCAAAAAGGCCAAGATATGATTTGTGTCTATGTCGCTATTGGCCAAAAAGATTCTACTATTGCTCGTATCGTCAGCCATTTGGAAGAAAGTGGGGCGATGGAGTACACCATTATTGTCAATGCTAGTGCCTCAACTTCAAGTTCTTTGCAATTCATAGCCCCGTATGCTGGCTGCACCATGGCCGAACATTTTGCTCTGGAAGGTAAAGATGTTTTAGTTATTTATGATGATCTTTCTAAGCATGCCGTTGCTTATCGTCAACTCTCACTTTTATTGAAACGCCCCCCAGGAAGAGAAGCCTATCCAGGAGATATTTTCTATCTCCATTCCCGTTTACTGGAACGCGCTGCCCAATTATCCAATGCTCTTGGTGGTGGCTCCATTTCAGCCTTACCAATTGTAGAAACCCAAGGTGGCGATGTGTCAGCCTATATCCCCACCAATATTATTTCGATTACTGATGGTCAGATTTATTTAGAAAGTGACCTTTTCTATGCAGGCGTTCGACCAGCAGTAAATGCAGGTTTATCTGTATCGCGAGTAGGGGGTAAAGCCCAAATTAAAGCTATGCGTAAAGTAGCTGGCAAATTGCGCCTAGATTTAGCCCAATACCGCGAGATGGAAGCATTTTCCCAAATTGGGTCTGATTTGGATGCTGCCACACGGAAACAATTAGAAAGGGGCAAACGACTGACTGAAGTATTGAAGCAAGCACAATATGCGCCACTTACTGCCGAAAAGCAGGTAGTAATTATCTTTGCCGTTAATGAAGGTTATTTGGATGCTATTTCAGTAGAAAAGATTAGCGAATTTGAAGCAGCATTATTACGTGAATTAGCTAATAATCAGCCAAACGTACTCAAAGAGATCCGAGAAAAGAAAGAGATCACCACTATTACTGAAGCAACTCTCAGAAAAGCGATACTAGAGATAAGTGAATCTTTTATTGTTGTTAATAGTTAATTATGGCCTTACGTGATCTCAAAAGACGCATCAGATCAGTAAAACTAACGAGGAAAATCACTCGGGCAATTCAAATGATTTCTGTGTCAAAAATGCGCCGTAGCCAAGATAGAGCCCAGGCTACTAAAAATTATCGTGAACATTTAATTACCCTCATGTATCAAGCCGGCCTAAACAGAATACAGCCACCAGAATTTCCTATTTATTCACCCGGCATCACCCTTTCAATTATATTTACTTCTGATCGAGGACTTTGTGGTAGTTATAATACTAACTTAATTAAATATTTTGTTGAAGCTAATCCTGGGCCGAATCCTCGCCATCATCTCATCACTATTGGGAAAAAAGGCTTCACCACTTTAAAAAGACTGGGGTACGATATTATTGCTTCATTCCAGAATTTTTCGGACAAACCAACTATCAAAGATATTTTACCAATTGTTCAAGTAATCAAAGACAGTTTCATAAAGTACAAAGTCGAAAAAGTGGTACTGGTTTATCAAAAGTTTATTAACACGTTTCAACAAACACCACACTCAACGCTTTTATTTCCCTTGCAATTACCCAAAGAAATGAAAGTTAGCAGAACCCATGAGGATGTATTCGAACCGACGAAAACTGCAGTACAACAGTCATTGCTTCCCCATTACCTAAACTTAATCCTCTATCAAACACTTCTCGACGCTATTGCCTCAGAACAAAGTGCTCGCATGGTAGCAATGGAACAAGCCTCAACTAATGCCAATGACCTGATCTCAGCACTGACTCAAGATTACAACAAGCAAAGACAAACAGCGATTACCACTGAGCTCGCTGAAATTGTTTCCCATAATCATTAATTATTCCTATGAATACTGGAAAAGTTAGCCAAATTGTTGGTCCCATAATAGACATTCAATTTCCCTCTGAAGAAGATTTACCAAAATTGTTTGACCTTGTTTATATTACTCACAATAAAAAAAGTATTGGTGTAGAAGTATACAAACATATTGGCAATCACATTGTTCGAGGTATTGCTCTCGACAGTACTGAAGGATTGAAACGTGGCCTGAAAGCGCAATCGACTGGCAAACCTATTTCAGTACCAGTAGGAGAAGCAACGTTAGGCAGAATTATGAACGTTCTAGGTGAACCAGTTGATGAAGCTGGCCCTATCAAAAGCAAAGAACATTGGCCAATTCATCGATCAGCTCCAGAATTCATTAGTTTAAATAAATCCACTGAAATTTTTGAAACCGGAATTAAAGTAATTGACCTTATCTGTCCTTTCGCCAAAGGAGGCAAAGTGGGCCTTTTCGGCGGCGCCGGTGTGGGCAAAACTGTTCTGATCCAAGAATTGATTCGCAACATTGCCCAAGAGCATGGTGGTTATTCGGTATTCACCGGTGTAGGAGAACGTTCTCGAGAAGGTAATGATCTTTATATGGAAATGAAAGAGTCGGGAGTATTGAGCAAAACTGCTTTAGTTTATGGTCAAATGAATGAGCCACCTGGTGCCCGTCTTCGCGTTGCTCTCACTGGTCTTACTGTAGCTGAGTATTTTCGAGACGCTGAAAAGCGTGATGTGTTACTTTTTATCGATAATATTTTCCGTTTTTCCCAAGCTGGTTCAGAAGTATCAGCATTATTAGGTCGCATGCCTAGTGCCGTTGGCTATCAACCAACCCTTGCTCATGAAATGGGTGAATTACAAGAAAGAATTACCTCCACTAAAAACGGTTCCATTACCTCAGTACAGGCGGTATATGTGCCAGCAGACGATCTCACAGATCCAGCACCTGCGGTTACTTTTGCCCATCTTGATTCTACAGTAGTACTCAATCGTGCTCTTACTGAACAAGGTATCTATCCTGCAGTAGATCCATTGGATTCAACATCTCGTCAACTCGATCCCCAAATTGTTGGTGAAAATCATTATAAAGTAGCCCGTGGGGTACAAAGAATTCTGCAAAGATATAAAGACTTACAAGACATCATCGCCATTCTCGGTATTGATGAGCTTTCAGCCGAAGATAAATTAGTAGTTTCTCGCGCCAGAAAAATTCAGAAATTCCTTTCCCAACCATTCTTTGTTGCTGAAGCCTTCACCTCAATTAGTGGCCAATATGTCCCCTTGAGCGAATCCATTCGCGGCTTTCAAGAAATTATTGAGGGCAAACATGATGACTTGGTAGAACAAGATTTTTATATGGTCGGCTCTATTGAAATGGCAAAAGAAAAGGCTCATGCCCGGAAAAAGTAAATGCCTCTTATGAATCTGCATATTCTTGCTATCGATGAAACAATTTATGAAGGTGCTACTACTTCTATTTCTATACCAACTGAAGAGGGCATAATGACGGTGCTTCCCCATCATCAACCAATAGTTGCCTTGCTGATCACTGGCATAGTAAGTATCCATACCAGCCAAGAAACAAAAGAGTTTTTTATTGGTGGTGGTTTTTTAGAAGTGAAAGATGATACCGTATATATCTTGGCTGACACAGCAGAAAACCTAGCTCAGACTAATCAGGAACAGGCTGAATTGGCTTACAAACAAGCTGACGAAGAATTGTCCTCAGTCCAAACCGCAGAAGAAACTATGTATGCTAAAGGAGAGCTGATGAAATCTCTTACCAGGCTAAAAATCATCAATCGCAGAAAGCATAGAGAGCATCGTTACTAATCAGATACATTATCTGAACCTAATTTTGGCGTGTTCAGTCGATATCCTAAATACCAAGCACAACACCATAATTTATGGTAATATGCTTTGTCTCAGAGAGTAAATGTTTCACATTTTCCGGGAATTTACTCTTTACATTTACTATGCGTACAGAACCATCAAGTGATGCTTGGATAGTCACGTTGACCACTTTTCCACCACGTGCTTGCGGCATTGCTACTTTTAGCAATGATCTCTTTCAAGCATTCGATCAATTATTTGCACCCGAACTACAAACAAAAGTGATTGCCATGACTAGTGAATCCACTCCCGAGCTGAGCTACTCAGATAAAGTTATTTACCAACTGGCCCAAAATCAGCAGGCTGATTATGCAGCAATTGCCCAAAAGTTAAATGCTTTATCTCAGGTTAAGTTAGTTAGCATTCACCATGAATTTGGTTTATTCGGCGGCAAGTATGGTGATTATCTCCTTCGCTTCACTCAAATCTTACAAAAACCGCTAGTTATTACTTTTCACACGATACTTCCTGAACCTGATGAGCACCTCTTGTACGTAGTCCAAACCCTAGCTAACCAGGCTCAAAGTATAATAGTCATGACCAGCGTATCCCGTAATATATTAGAGACAGTATATGGTATTGATCGAGAAAAGATTGTAGTTATTCCCCATGGCATTCACCCAGTCTCCTTTGCTGCTAGTAGTAAAGCGAAAAAAATACTGCAAATACCTTTAGATAGAGTTTTGCTCAGCACCTTTGGCCTACTGAGCAAAAGCAAAGGAATTGAATATGTACTAGATGCATTACCAGCAGTTATCGCCCAATTTCCTAATACCCATTATCTTATTCTTGGCGTTACCCACCCTGTAGTTTTGCAAGAAGAAGGTGAATCATATCGCAACTTTCTGATTGATAAGATCACAGAACTTGGTCTGGAAAAACATGTCTCTTTTCATAATCACTTTTTAGCCACTGATGAGCTCTTGCAGTTTTTGAATGCCACTGACATTTATTTAGCTACTCCCTTGAATCCCAATCAAGCGGTATCAGGAACCTTATCTTATGCACTAGGAACTGGACGGCCAGTAATTGCTACTGCATTTGCACAAGCAAAAGAGGCAATAACTTCGGACATAGGTATACTAGTAGACTTTAAGCAATCTCAGCAGATTACAGCAGCTTTACTAACGCTGCTCCAAGATCCGCTGAAACAAATAGCACTAGGGAAAACTGCTTACTTTAAGACCAGATCCATGACTTGGCCCAATATTGCTACTGCCTACATGAAGACATTTCAAAAGCTGTCGATCTATTTAAATAAATACAAGCAGCATGCTCCTGAAATCAAACTAGACCACCTGATGAAACTCACTGATGACTTTGGCATAATTCAATTCGCTCAATTGGCTGAGCCGGATATTAGTTCTGGTTATACAGTCGATGACAATGCCCGCGCTTTGATTGTCACTGTTCGTCATTATCAACAAAATAAGTCAGCAGTGACTCTTGAAGCTGCTTTAACTTTTTTAAACTTTCTGCTCTTTGTTCGGAAAAGCGATAATAAATTTGAGAACTATGTAAATCAAAATCGGGAACTTAGCAGCCAACAAAATAATCAAGAAAATCTTGATGATGCCAATGGGAGAACTCTCTACGCATTAGCTGTCGCAGGTACTAGCAGCAATATGAGTCCCCTGGTGCAAAAAAAAGCACAAAGAATGTATGAACAAAGTTTCTTAGTAGCTGACGCTTTTACATCGCCTAGAGCTAAGGCATTCTTGATCAAAAGTTTAGTCTTACAAATACAGTTTCATCCTCATCCAATACTGATTGAACAACTGCAAGTTAACTGTGACTATTTGCTCCAACTATACCAAACCTATCACACTGCGGATTGGCAATGGTTTGAACCCATTTTAACTTATTCAAACGCCTTATTGTCCGAAGCCCTACTATGTGGCTACACAGTAACTCAGAATGCAGAATACTGGGAAATAGGAAAAATAACATTAGACTTTTTGATTGCTCATACGTTTAAAAACAATATGTACATGCCAATTGGCCAACACGGCTGGTTTCAAAGAGGAGGGAAAAGACAAATTTTTGATCAACAACCAGAAGATACAGCAAGCATGATTGAGGCGCTGAAAACAATGTATACCATTAGCCAAATTGAGCTTTATCAAGAACTATGCAATCGAGCGTTTCATTGGTTCTTAGGAGAAAATCTCCTTGGTCAACTAATTTATGATCAAGTTACCGGTGGCTGTTATGATGGCTTAGGAAAGCATGGAGTAAATCTCAATGAGGGTGCAGAATCAACATTGTCCTATCTTTCTAGTCGTTTACTTATTTGTTAAAAAGATTTCATTGCCTATCATCCTAGTAACATGGGCTGTTTTTTGAGTAGTTGAGCATAAAAAAGAAGATTCCTAGCCAGGTTTTTAGCCATATGTTGAGTTGCTTTGTTGGCCATTCTTTTTGCCCGATCTTCTGCTGGTGATTGGCCCACCTCCCCCACCCAATATGCACAGCACTCAGGTGGCAAAGTGAAATTCATAAAAGTAAGCACTTCCATAATTGCAGCCAAAGTAGCCTGCGCCCCATCTTCGCTACCAGTAATCACTATTCCGGCTACTTTATTAAGCAAAGCACTTCGTCCTTCGGCATGATATTCTTCATCTAGAGCATCTAACCGTTCAATTACTCTTTGCAGTAAGCTAGATCTTCCTCCCCACCAAATAGGAGTGGCAAAAATAATGATATCGCTGGCTTTGATCTTCGTAACAATTTCTGGCCATTCATCAGTATCACTTTCTCTATAGCCTAAGCCTACCGGAATATTTTTATCAGCTAAACGAATAATCTCACTAGCAACTTGATAAGGCACCATATAATTCAGCACATCTTGCGCCAATTCTTCAGTATTGGATAATTCAGGCCTATGTTTTAACGAGCCATTAAGCACTAAAACTTTTATGGCACTATCTGAGGTTGGCATATTTTGACAGTGCAAACATGGTTTCGCTTTGTACATATAATAAATAGTTAGGTGCTAAAAATACTAATTACCTATTTACTTTATTTTTCCCTAGCAATTGCTTTTATTTGAGTCACTTTATTGAAGCCAAACTGCGCATGTTCTCTGCCGTTACCTGACATCTTATAGCCGCCAAAGGGGTTATGAACATTGACATAGCTCAGATTATTTTGAGCTACCATACCTGTTTGCAATTGATGAGCTACTCGTAAAAATCTAGCAGAATCTTGAGTAAATAGGTAAGCGCCCAGTCCGTATGGCGTATCATTAGCTAAGGCTATTGCCTCCTCTTCAGTAGCAAAAGTTACTATCGGCAAAACAGGACCAAACACTTCTTCTCGCCAGACTCGCATCTCATATGTGATATTGGTCAGCAAGGTTGGTTGATAATAAGCACCAGCAAAAGCTTCAGGCCGTTTGCCCCCAACAATTACATTTGCTCCTTTTTCAATCGCATCAGCCACTTGTTGTTCTAGTAAATCAAGTTGACGCTTGGCCACCAAAGGGCCGATATCAGTTTCCTCATTCGCAGCATCGCCAATCTGCTTAGTATTGATAATAGCGGCAAGCTTAGCAATTACTTCCGCCACTTTACTCTCATGCACTATCAATCTCTTCAAAGCATCACACATTTGACCACAGTTGGTGAATCGATTGAGAAATACCGTATCTTTGATTGCATCAATATCACTATCAGCGAAAATAATACCTGGTGCCGAACCACCCAACTCAAGAACAGTGGAAATAAGGCGTTGTGCCGCTAATTGATTAACAGAACATCCAACCTTAGAACTGCCGGTAAAACAAATTAAATTAATATCTTCTTGCAGTAATAATTCACCGACAATACCGTCACCATACACTTCATTAAATACTCCCAATGGTAATGCAGCAGTAAGAACTTTTTCTATTTCCTTGCCAAACAAAGGGGTCTCTTCAGAACATTTGAATACCACGGTATTACCAGCCACGAGATTTTGACCACATTGCCAGACAAAGTTTGAGAAAGGAAAGTTCCAAGCCACAATAACAGCGGCTACTCCATACGGTTCATGATAAACCTGATGAATTTCACTTGCGGTCTCATAGGTAATGCATTCTTGTAAATAGGCTGCTGCTGTATCTAAATAAGAGTTGAAATATGCTATGCCAGAAGTCATATCACTCCGCGCCTCTTTCAGAGGCATGCCCATTTCTTGAGCCATCAGGAGAGCAAGCCTTTCTTGATCTTGAGCAAAATGAGCAATTACTTTGCCTAATATCTCAACTCGCTTTTCCACACCCAATGCATACCAAAGATGCTGAGCCCGATGGGCTGCTGCCACCTTTTGTTTAATTTCTTCTGGAGTTGAGATTGCTACTTCACCAAGGGGAAGATAATTTTGGGAAGGGTTTGAGGAAACTAATCGATTCATAACAAATTTACTTATTGGCAGATTACTATCAGCAATCAAACAAAAGCAATCTATTTTTGCCAACAGCTAAAACTTACCTAGACCACATCATGCAGCTACTCGTTCGAGATACTTTTTAATCAACTCTACATCTTGCAAATCCTTTTCTCGGGCACTATCTAATTTGCACATCATTAAATGTTCTAACGGTTGTAGTGGTAAATCTTCAACCATATCAGCCTGCTTGATCAATATTGCCACATTAATAAATAAACTTTGTTTTTCTAAATATAAGTCCGGGTAAATCTCAACCTCCCCCTTTTTCAATCTTTTTCTCTGCCATTTTCTTTCATATTCTTGATCTAAAGGCCAAGTCATCGCTAGCTGCTCAAAAAGAGCTGGTACTACCACGATATCAATATCTTTAGTTTCACGAATATGATGGATAGCTAGCACACCACCGCCGACCAAAATATACTGGCCAAATGCCAAACTGAGCGCTTTTATTTGAGCAACAACTTCATGACTATTCATAGCTTGGCTTAAATTCTTAACCCAATTAAAACACAGGACGATGGTGAGAAGTCAATAGAGAATTTTCAACGATACCAAAGCAAGCATTTGTATAGAGAAAATGTTTGCAGTAGTGAGCAACACTATGCTACTTATGAGCAGAAGTTGATAACAATTTGGTATATGATCAAAAAAACCTTAGCCACCGTGTTACTGGGCAGTTTTTTAGTGGCACTGACAGGATGTGGTTCTGATCAACCACCTAAAGAAACAAAGACCGATCAAATCGGCTTTAACTATGATATTGATTATGGTCAGACTGATCCATTCACTCAAAATGATACATTTGCCACGTTAGCAGCAGCTAGTCCTTATTATCTTGGCGCCCAACCTTTGCATATTCCCAGCTTGCAAGATTTGAATGAACAGAAAAAAGCAAAAGTAAGCGAAGCAATCAAACTGACTCATGAACTTTTCAGTCAAACAGAAACTCTAAAGAATCAATTAGAAGAGTTCAAAAATGGCTATTTAGAATTTATTGATAGCGCACTCAAAGAGGAACCAAAACTAAAAAACTTTGCTAAAGATATCGCTAAACAATATGTCCAATACCAAGTAAAAGAAGAAAGTTTATTAGTGAGCTATCAGAGCATCACTAGTTCTGATGATAATCCCCTAGCTAAAGCATTATTTGAATATCAAAAAACTGAACTGGCCCTACAATTCGCTGACGTCCTGGTGCATGACTTAGATTACTTAATGAGCACAAGTTGGCAATTACATGAACTTTTTAAAGGATCTAGTAAAACAGCTATCACCGTTGCTTGGACAAAATATGAGCGCCAATTAGAGAAGCTTGCTGACCTCAACAATGCTTTGACCAGCATCAATGAGAAAATCACAGCAATTGATTTTGTAGTTAAGCAAATCAAGACGGTGGATTATTATACTGGCCTTGCTTCGTTGCAATTCATCCAAGAAAATATTACTGATCTGAAGGAGAAAATAGCGACCATCCCGGCAAATGCTCAACTCTCTACTGAAGACCAAAAATTCATCAAAGATTATGCTGGGTTATTTGAAACATTTAGCAAAGATCTCCAAACAGTAGCCTTAAGCATGGATAAGCAAGAGTTCTTAGACATTGGCCAATTGGCAAGCAATTCTTCTTTATTACCCCAGGCATATGCCGATAGCAATAGTTACCTTGCTACTGCCCAGAAAGCTTTACAAGCAACCTATCAAGGAGGTAAGAAAGTAGCTGGCTTGACTTGGCAAGGAGCAAAAAAAGTTTATGGCGCAGCTCAAACCACCGTTGGCATCACCCTAGACATGGCCAATGCCCTAACTAGTGGCTATATGAATTTAGCCGTAGACATGTATTACAATGTTAATAATAAAGAAATTAATGCTAGTTTTGCCAAGGGCATGAATAAAATCTATGACAATTACCAAAAGGGGATATCAGGAGTAGCCGTACTCAATACAGCAAAAGAGTATTTAGAGGCACCGGAAAAAGGCGCGGAAAGCACTGCTGCCAATAAGGCAGAAAAAGTATTTGGTAAGGGCTGGACTAGTTGGGGAGTAGGTAAAACTGCCGGCCTCACCGTCGATCTCTTCACTACTTTCGGCAAAGGCATTTACAAATTAGCTAATAAAAGCTCTACCGCAGGTGATTATGTCCAAGGCACATTGGATGTAGGACTGTCATTTGTCGGTGGCTCTAAGCTAATCGGGAAAGGCTCTCAAGCGATAGCAGGTGGTGCTGAGGCTGCCCCAATCCTAGCCGAAGGAGGCCTTAATTATATGAAAAACACTTTTAACAAAATCATGAAAAAAGGAGCTGAAGAAGAGTTTGCTGCCTTAGTGAAATTCAAACAAGCCTTTGGTGAACTAACCCAAGCACAATTGGATCGCTATATTAATTTACGCCTAGAAGCAATTGCCCGGCAGGTAGTAGAAAACATGCTACTAGAATCCAGCAAAGCACTAAAAGCCAAGTTTGCTAATTTCACTAAAAATGCCGCTGGTACATTAGGCGCAAATTTAACTAGTGGTGGCCAATCATACAAAGACTTTGTTAGTAAAGCTATCACCAATTCTATTAAAGAATACTTTACTAAGGACTTAGAAGCATTTGCTACAGAAAACTTGATTAAAAAAGGCGGACGAGCTGGGTTTAATATCTTAAAAGATTACTTTGACAATATCGTAGGCGATGGTGCCGAAAATGCGGTGAAAGATAAAATCAAAGACTATATTGACGGTACCAATTTGCCCGGGGGCTTTCCTGAATTGAAAGATTTAGCTGGTAGTTGGGATCAAGGCCAAATGGTGATCACCGAAATAGAGGCCACTCCAGAAGCACGAAGAGCAGCAAAAGAGGAAGGATGCGACATTGCCCTACTCGAAGAAGAAAAAGGTAAAATAAATCCTATGAGTATAACCCTAACCCCTACGAGTGATCATGGTGGCACCATGACTATGAAAGGGGCTAAAGACAAAAAGGCTCAGGTAGTGCCATTTACCTATGTCGACGGTGTGATCAGCGGCTCATTCGAACAAAGTGGAGCAAAAACGACTATCCGTATGAATGTTACCCAAGAAGACAATGCTTATTCACTCTCCGGCCCAATAGAGATAAATTATCAAGGTGAGGGGATAAAGATTTTTGGCAACACAAAAGCAGCTAAGAAAATCCAACCTTAGCCTCAGCTATACCAGCATGTTTCCCTTTACTCTTCATTTTTCACCCTTCAATTATCCTCTTGATCTTGGAGCATATACTTTATTCTTTTTACTAGCAGCTATCATTGGTGTAATTGGCTCTCTATTCTTCGCCATTAAGCGCGGCTTCAATGGTACAAAAGTGGCAATTACATTACTGATTATGCTGCTAGCAGCTGTAATAGGTGCCAGGCTTTTGAACGCTTTAGTAAACTTATCAGCCTATATTCAGGAACCAAGCAAATTGTTAACCTTTTCCGCTTCAGGATTCTCTCTCTATGGCGGTATAGTATTCGCCGTCATCAGTGGACTTATATGCTGTCGCCTATTCAAATTAGATACCTACAAGCTAGGGGACACCTGTATTCCCTTTTTGGGCCTCAGTATTGCAACCATGCGTATTGGTTGTTTTCTCAATGGTTGTTGTTTCGGTAAAGAAACTGATAGCTTTTGGGGCATAACATTCCCCTTTCTCAGTCCAGCTCATATTGATCAAATCACCGATCAAGGTAATTACTTCGAAGTAGCCCCGGTACATCCCACACAGCTTTATGAACTAGTAGCAGCTATACTCTTAAGCACAGCCGCTTTTGGCTTGTTAAAAAAGAAGCAACCCGATGGTATTACTATGCTCATTTTTCTCACAGGCCTTTCTGTATTCCGCTTATTCAATTCTTACCTACGAGTCAATCTCGACACCTACTCTTTACCACTTTATTTCTATCCTGCCTTATATGTAGTACTAATTTTGCTCTGTTTGATACTAATTAAAATCCGTTACAGAACCTTCTCTCCTGACAGAGCTTATGATCAATCACTGTAATCTATATCCCTGTAATTAAATAGAAAACAAAAATTAGCAGCCAGGTTGGTCCTGCTCACTACAGAACATAGTGACCATTAACAAAAATCAATTGGCCATCAGCGCTTGCTGAATCAAGTACGGGAAAGAGATCAACATGAAACTTTGACTTATTGGTCTTGATACCAGTTTTTTTATACACGCTGTGTTTTTCTCCCAAAGACAAATGCATACCATAAATTCGTTCAAAAGCAGTGATGTCTCCTAAATAGCGCTCTTTCGTAATTGCGCGATTGAGTCCGAAACCTATTTCCCGAATCAGTGGCCGTTCAAAGCGCTTGATTAACTCCAAGATATCCCTAAATCCTTGAGGAGCATTGTCCCCGACTCCCACGACTAAACCTTCTTTAACATCTACTCGAAAAGGTTCATGCATACTAATTGAAAAATCTTGATTGGCAAAAGCATAGACATAAAAAGCGCCATTCATGGCGGCAAAGTTCTTTGCTTCGGTAAATATTTCGCCAATCGGAAAAGTGCCACCAATATTTTCCATACCAGTATAATCTCCGACATTTAATTTAGGACTCTCTAAGCCTCCGGTAACGATCAGCTCACTATCAAGAGAGATGAGTTTGAATTCTTTAGCTAGCTCTAATTGCTGCTTAATTTTGTTAGCAATAGGCAAAAACCAATTAACATCATATTCTAGAGCGTTCACATACACATCCCATACCGCCGGATCATTGCGATATAAATGCATATGTTCAATCACCTTCAACTTTTTAGCAAATAGATGAATACGAATACGAAAATCATCCAATCTAAAATTAGAAGTTTGAATCATTACCACTAAGTCATTGGGCTGTAGCTGATCAAACTCAGCCATAATCCTCGGTTTATCCACAGTATCAAAATCCACAAACTTTGCTTCTGGTAAAACCTGACGATAAGCAGTAAGCAAAATATTAGTTAATCCATTATTGGTATCATAGATTACCAATGCCTTATTACTACCATCCCGTGGAAACTTAATTGATAAGTCCAAAATATCTCGAATATTTTTACTGGCAATGTTGATAAATTTCTCAGACATAAAGACTTTTCATAATGAGAAAATACACTAGTTATTGAAAGATACTAGTACCCTTTAATAATAGCCACATCAGTTAAGCTCTTTGAGTTTTGGGTGAAAAAGCGTAACAACCCTCCGCAGTAAACAATGGATGACCAGTTAGCTTAACTACTTACTTTCTACTCCATTGTCATACCAAACTGGATTTGGTATCCAGCAGGGACAATAGTACTATGGAGTGACTTGTAGTTTAAGGGGCACATTGTCCTAGCTGGATACCGGATCAAAGTCCGGTATGCCAGTTAAAGGGCGCAGTCAAGAAGGAAATGCAATGGTAGAGGAGTAGGGTCGGTTGGATTTAAGCACAGCAAAAGCAATAGTGAGCAATTTTCTCGCAATA